>NZ_JBXUOY010000056.1:0-23549 GCF_057196705.1 Streptomyces sp. ATLC9
GCACCACGCCGGGGCACGGCCGTACGCCGACGCGGCGCCGCCCCGGCACGACACCGAGGGCTGAGCCGGCCGGGAGCGGTCCGGGGCGCGCAGGGCGACACTCCCGCAAGCACTTGCTTGCAAAAGTTAGCAAAGAGAGGCACTGTGGAGGCATGGCTTCACTGCATGTCGGCAATCTCGGCGAGTTCCTGCGGGAGCAGCGGCGCAGCGCGCAGCTGTCCCTGCGGCAGCTCGCGGATGCCGCAGGGGTGTCGAATCCGTACCTCAGCCAGATCGAACGGGGACTGCGCAAGCCCAGCGCCGAGATCCTCCAGCAGCTCGCCAGAGCACTGCGGATCTCCGCGGAGACCCTCTACGTCCGCGCCGGGATCCTCGACGAGAAGGAGCAGGCGGGGCTGGAGGTGCGCAGCGCGATCCTGGCCGACACGTCGATCAGCGAGCAGCAGAAACAGGTGCTGCTCCAGATCTACGGGTCGTTCCGCAAGGAGAACGGACACACCGAGGACGCCTCCGCTCCGGAGGCCGAGGACGCCCCCTCCACCGACGCGAAGCCCCGGACCCCATGACCAGGAGGGACCCTCATGTCTGAGAAGACCGCAGACGAGACCACCAACAAGGCCGCGGACCTCCGCAAGGCCCTGACCGACCCCACCCCGCTGTACTTCGCGGCGGGTGTGATCGACAAGATCCGCGAGACGGCGCCCGAGCGTCTGGCCGCGGTGAAGGACAAGGCCGCCGACCCCAAGGCCGTCCAGGAGCGCCTCGCCCAGCAGGCCAGGCAGACCCAGTCGCGGCTGACCACGGCGCTGTCCGGTCTGGACACCGACCTGAAGAAGCTGCGCGAGCAGGCCCAGCACCTGGCCCTCCAGGGCGTCGGGCTCGCCGCCGAGTACGCCGTCAAGGCGCGCGAGGGGTACGGCGGGCTGGCCGAGCGCGGCCGCGGCGCGGTGGGCACCTGGCGCGGTGAGAACGGCGGGGAGGGCGCGGGGAAGAGCGGGGGTGGGGGGGGGGGGGCGGGCCGGGGCACGCGGGCCCGCGGCGCCGGCCCCGTCCGCGGGATCCCGGTGAAGGGGGCGCGCAAGGTCGGCGAGGCCGTCACCGTCGAGGCGGGCGGCAAGGAGGAGAAGCCGCGTCCCAAGATGGGCGACACCCGCCGGGCCACACCCGGCGGGGAGGCCGCCCCGGGGACCGGGGCGCGCAAGAGCGCCGCCGCCGCGAAGAGGGCCGCCGCCGGGGAGACCCCCAAGACGGTCGCGAAGAAGAGCGCCGCGAGGAAGACCGCGGCGAAGCAGTCCGCGGCGAAGCGGTCCTCCTCCCAGAGGACCTCCTCGCCGTCGGACACCCTGCCCACGGACAAGCCGCAGGCGTGAGCGCCGCCGGGGCCGGGCACGCACTTCGTGTCCGGTCCCCCGACCGGTAGCGTGGAGGGCCGACGACCGGCTCATGGACGGGATGGTGGCCAGCGTGCTGTTGGACGGTTTCTACGGGCTGATGTCCTGGGTGTTCCTGGGCCTGCTCATCTTCAGCATCTTCTGCTTCGTGGACGCGGTGCTGCGCCGTGAGGACGCCTACCGCGCCGCGGACAAGAAGACCAAGGGCTTCTGGCTGATCATCCTGGGGATCACCGTGGCCGTGAACCTTTTCCTCGGAATGCTCTTCCTGACCATCGCCGGGCTGATCGCCAACATCGTCTACATGGTCGACGTGCGGCCCGCGCTCATCCAGGTCGGCGGGAGCGGTGGAGGCGGCCGGGGCGGCTTCCGCCGCGGCAGCAGCAGCGACGGCCCCTACGGCCCGTACAACGGCGGCCGCTGAGCCGCCGGGCGGGCCCGTAGCGCGAACGGGCCACCGACCGGGCCGGGCCCGCACGGCCCGGCCCGCCGCTCGTCCGGGTCAGCCCCGGTCGAGCAGCATCACCGCCACGTCATCCGTCAGCTCGTCGCCGTTGAGGCCCCGCACCTCGGCCAGTACGGCGTCCAGCAGCTCCTCTCCGCGCAGCCCGGCGGCCATCCGGTTGCCGACGATCCCGAGCATGCCGTCCTGGCCCAGGCGCTGCTCGCCCTGGCCGATCCGGCCCTCGATCAGCCCGTCGGTGTACATCATCAGGCTCCACGAGCCGCCCAGCTCCACCTGGGTGCGGGGCCAGCGGGCCTTCGGCAGCACACCCAGCGCCGGGCCGCCCCCCGCCTCGTGGTACGGCAGCAGCCGCGGCCCGCGCCCACCGCCGGCCACCAGCGGCGCCGGGTGCCCGGCAAGGCAGAGCCCGGCCCGCCGGCCGTCCGGCGCGATGTCGACGGTGCACAGCGTGGCGAAGATCTCGTCGCTGGAGCGCTCGTGCTCCAGCACCCGCTGGAGCGTGCTCAGGAGCTGGTCGCCGCAGAGCCCGGCGAAGGTCAGCGCCCGCCAGGCGATCCGCAGCTCCACCCCCAGCGCCGCCTCGTCCGGGCCGTGCCCGCACACGTCGCCGATCATGGCGTGGACGGTCCCGTCCGCGGTGCGCACGGTGTCGTAGAAGTCGCCGCCGAGCAGGGCCCGGGAGCGTCCGGGCCGGTAGCGGGCGGCGAACCGCAGCTCCGATCCGTCCAGCAGCGGGGTCGGCAGCAGTCCGCGCTCCAGCCGGGCGTTCTCCTGGGCCCGCAGCCGGGACTCGGTGAGCTGGCGCTGGGCCAGGTCCGCCCGCTTGCGCTCGACCGCGTAGCGGACGGCCCGGCTCAGCACCCGGCCGTCCAGCTCGTCGCGGAAGAGGAAGTCCTGCGCCCCGACGCGCACGGCCTCGGCCGCGCGCTCGGCGTCGTCCTCGGCGGTGAGGGCCAGTACCGCGTGCCGGGGCGCCAGCCGCAGCACCCGGCGCAGTATGCCCAGCTCGTCCCCGCCCTCCCGGGCGCCCCCGGCGGCGGCGCCGTCGGACAGTGCCAGGTCGAGCAGGATGCAGTGGACGTCGTCGGTGAGCAGCCGCTCGGCCTCGGTGAGGTTGCGGGCGGTACGGACCCTCACCCGGCCGCCGGAGGCGTCGAGCAGCTCGGGGATGGCCAGGGAACCCGCCGGGTCGTCCTCGATGACGAGCAGGTTCAGCCCGCCGGAGGGGCCGAATGCCCCCGAGGGCCTGGAGAGCCCGGGAGAACCGGCCTCCGGGCCTGCGGACTGCCGCGGCAACGCCACGGTCACCACCTCGTCGCCCATCGATACGGGCATGCCAGAATTCCTCTTCCCTCCCCCCGAGGGGCGCACAGGCGTCAGGGTGGAGACGCCCCGGGCGACCATAGCGGCCCCGGGGCCCTGCACGGAATGCCTTGTGGCATATGCCAAACGGTCGACGGACAACCGGCCGAGGCAGTCTACGCGTCGGGCCGCACCACGCCGAGGATCGGCAGCGACCCCGCGCCGGCGGTGGTGATCTGCCGCCCGGTCCGCGGCGCGTGGACCATCACCCCGTCGCCCACGTACATGCCGACATGGCTCGCGTCACGTCTGTAGACGATCAGGTCGCCCGGACGCATGTCGGTGATCTCCACGCGCGGCAGCAGCCTCCACTGCTCCTGCGAGGTGCGCGGGATCCGCAGACCCGCCGCCTCCCAGGCACGCAGTGTCAGTCCTGAGCAGTCGAAGGTGCCCGGGCCCTCGGCGCCCCACTCGTAGTCCTTGCCGATCTGGGCCATGGCGTAACCGATGGCCTTCCTGCCGCGCGCCGAGGCCCGCCGGCCGATCTCCTCCAGCACGCCGGATTCCAGCCAGCGCGCCTGCCGGGCCCAGGCCGCCTCGTCCTCCAGCTCCCGCAGCCGCTTCAGCTCGTCGGCCTCCAGCCGCGACTCCAGCTTCTCGGCCTTCGCCAGCTCGGCCTCGATGTCCTTCTTCGCGTCGGCCTTCCGTCTGCGGTCCGCCTCCAGCTTCGCCCACCGGCCGGTGGCCTCGTCCGCGTACTCGTCGAGGTCCTCGTTGGCCGTCCGCAGCTTCGCGATCAACCCCTTGACCGCCTGATCACCCTTGTGGAGCAGGCCGAGGTCACGCAGGAAGTCCTCCGGGTCGTCACCGAGCACCAGCCGCGCGGAGGGCGGCAGCCCGCCGCCGCGGTACTGCGCGCGGGCCATCGCCCCGGCCCGGTCCCTCAGATCGTCCAGCTGCCCCCGGGTCCGCACGATCGCCCGGGCCAGCCGTACGATCTCGCGCCGCTGCCTCCCGGCCCGCTCGCCGGCCGCGTTGTACTCCTCGGTGGCCGATTCGGCGCTGTTGTGGAGCTTCTCGATCCTCTTGCGGAGCTTCTCCAGGCGCGCGGAGCGCTCGTCGCCCCCGCTGGCGTCCCCACCCGGCCCTCCGGCCGCCCCGGGCCTCCCCGCCTCCCCCGTGTCCGCGGGATCCGGGGCCGCGGGCGAGGACCGGACTCCCGCCTTCCCCTTCGCTCCCGGCCCGCCCGGCTCCGCACGTGCCGCCCCCGCCGGCGCCACCAGCAGCGCGAACTGCGCGCACACCAGTGCGCAGACGGCCGCCCCCACGGGTACGGCGCCCGCCGACGGCCTCCCACGGCGTGCCGTACCGGCGCCGCCCCCCTGCCCTTCCACCCCGTCTCCCCTTCCGCGCACGTCACACGGTCCCTACCCGCGCGTAACGCGTCACAGCCGGGGATGGTGCCACGTCGGCGACCCCGGCGACAGAGGGCGGGACCGGCCCCCGCCCGCGGCCCCCCGGCGACCGCGTCAACTGCACCGTACGCCGAGGTTCACCTCTCGTTCACTCTCGGCCGTCAGGCACTTCACCTGTTCTGCCTAATTTCGGCCTCACAGGGAGCGCGCCCGGTCGCCGGCGGACGCGGACCGCCCCGCATGCTGAACACGAGACCCGGACAAACCTCACCGCTTGCCGTCCCCACCGGCGGGCCTCAGGAAGGAACTGAACGAAGTGAAGCTTCAGCCCACCAACCGGCTCCGCACGCTCGCCATCGGCGCCGCCGTGGTTTCCAGCACGCTGGTCCTGAGCGCCTGCGGCTCGGACGACAACACCGGGGGCGGCGACGAGGGCGGCAGCACCAAGGCCGCCAGCAACATCAAGTGCGACGGCGAGGGCAACCTCCTCGCGTCCGGCTCCAGCGCCCAGAAGAACGCGATGGACATCTGGGTCAAGAACTACCAGGCGGCCTGCGAGGGCGCCGCGGTCAACTACAAGCCCACCGGCTCCGGCGCGGGCATCCAGGAGTTCCTCCAGGGCAAGACCGGCTTCGCCGGCTCCGACTCGGCCCTGAAGGAGGAGGAGGTCGAGCAGTCCAAGGAGGTCTGCGAGGGCGGCCAGGGCATCAACCTGCCGATGGTCGGCGGCCCGGTGGCCGTCGGCTACAACCTGGCCGGCGTGGACGACCTGGTCCTGGACGCCGAGACCATCGCCAAGATCTTCGACTCGAAGATCACCGAGTGGGACGACGAGGCGATCAAGAAGCTGAACCCGGACGCCGACCTGCCGTCCACCAAGATCCAGGCCTTCCACCGCTCGGACGAGTCCGGCACCACCGACAACTTCACCGAGTACCTGCACGCCGCCGCGCCCGACGCCTGGAAGTACGAGCCCGCCAAGGCCTGGGCCGGCAAGGGCGGCCAGTCGGCCGACGGCTCCTCCGGTGTGGCCACCAACGTCAAGAACAACGACGGCGCGATCGGCTACTTCGAGCTGTCCTACGCCACCGGCAACAGCATCCCGACCGTGAAGCTCGACACCGGCGCCGCCGAGCCCGTCGAGGCCACCGTCGACAACGCCTCCGCGGCCATCGCCGCCGGCAAGGTCGTCGGCGAGGGCAGCGACCTGGCGATGGAGCTGGACTACGCCACCAAGGCCGACGGCGCCTACCCGATCGTCCTGGTGACCTACGAGATCGTCTGCGACAAGGGCAACGACAAGGGGTCCCTGGACCTGACCAAGTCCTTCCTGACCTACGCGGCCGGCGAGGAGGGTCAGAGCGCACTGGCCGACGCCGGCTACGCCCCGATCCCCGACGAGATCATCACCAAGGTCCGCGAGACCATCTCCTCCATCTCCTGACGCAGCAGGCGGCCGGCCCCCCCCTCCAGCGGGGCCGGCCGCCCGGCCGCGTCCGCGCACGGAACCGCTCCGCGCACAACCGATCCATCCGGTGCACCGCCGCCAGGGGATGACTCCCCTAACCAGACCGGAGAAGAAATGGACATAGCACCCACCGCCTCCGCCGCCCCGCAGAAGTCACCACCCGAGGGCGCCACCCGCCCGGGCGACCGGATCTTCCTCGGCCTCTCCCGGGGCTCCGGCATCGCGCTGCTGGTGATCATGGCCGCCATCGCGGTCTTCCTCACCTGGCGCACCCTGGTCGCCCTCGCCGAGAACGAGGGCAACTTCCTCACCACCTTCGAGTGGAGCGCCAACGCGAACCCGCCGGTCTTCGGCATCGCGGTCCTGGCGTACGGCACGGTCGTCAGCTCGATCATCGCGATGGTCCTCGCCGTCCCCGTGGCCGTCGGCATCGCCCTGTTCATCTCGCACTACGCGCCGCGCCGGATCGCCACCCCGCTGGCGTACGTGGTGGACCTGCTCGCCGCCGTCCCCAGCATCATCTACGGCCTGTGGGGCGCCCTGTTCCTGGTGCCGCACCTGACCGGCCTGTACGAGTGGCTCGACCAGTTCTTCGGCTGGACGGGCGTCTTCGCCTACAACGGCGGCGCCCCGCGCTCGCTGTTCACCGTCGGCATCCTGCTGGCGATCATGATCCTGCCGATCGTCACCAACGTCAGCCGCGAGGTCTTCAAGCAGTCCCCGAAGATGCAGGAGGAGGCGGCGCTCGCGCTCGGCGCCACCCGGTGGGAGGTCGTCAGGATGGCCGTCATCCCCTTCGGCCGCTCCGGTGTGATCAGCGCCTCGATGCTCGGCCTGGGCCGCGCGCTGGGCGAGACGATGGCGGTGGCCACCGTCCTCTCCCCCAACTTCCTGATCAACGTCAGCCTCCTCAACCCCGGCGGCGGCACCTTCGCCCAGAACATCGCCGCGGGCTTCAAGGAGGCGGGCGACACCGGCCGTGACGCCCTGATCGCGTCCGGCCTCGTCCTGTTCGTCATCACCCTTCTGGTGAACGGCGCGGCCCGGCTGATCATCGCCCGCCGCAAGGAGTACTCGGGGGCGAACGCCTGATGAGCAACACAGTCGTGGAAAAGCCCCCGGTCGCCGTGCCGCCCTCCGGCGGCGCCCTCAAGCAGCCCCGCCTGCCGCGCTGGGCCCCCGCGGGCCTCGCCCTGCTCTCCGCGGGCGTCGGCGTCGGAGCGGGTCTGGTGTTCGGCCTGGCCAGCCGCATCCAGTGGGGCCTGATCGCCGCGATCGTCTACGTCGTGGCCACCTACGCCCTCACCACGGCCGTCGAGGGTCGCCGCCAGGCCAGGGACCGCCTGGCCACCAGCCTGATCTGGGTCAGCTTCCTGGTCGCCCTCCTCCCGCTGGCCTCCCTGATCTGGGAAACGATCGCCCGCGGCACCAAGGTGCTGGACATGTACTTCCTCACGCACTCCATGAGCGGCGTGATCACCCTCCAGCCCGGCGGCGGCATCTACCACGCGATCATCGGCACCGTCGAGCAGGTCGGCATCGCCACCCTGATCGCGGCGCCGATCGGCCTGCTGACCGCGATCTACCTGGTCGAGTACGGACGCGGCAAGCTCGCCACGGCCGTCACCTTCTTCGTCGACGTCATGACCGGCATCCCCTCGATCGTCGCCGGTCTGTTCGTGCTGTCCTTCTGGATCATCATCCTGGACTTCGGCTACTCCGGCTTCGCCGGCGCCATGGCGCTGGCCATCCTGATGATGCCGATCGTCGTGCGCTCCACCGAGGAGATGCTCAAGCTCGTCCCGAACGAGCTGCGCGAGGCGTCCCTGGCACTGGGCGTGCCCAAGTGGCGCACCATCCTCAAGGTCGTGCTGCCCACCGCGATCGGCGGCATCACCACGGGCGTCATGCTCGCCGTCGCCCGTATCGCCGGTGAGACCGCGCCGATCCTGCTGCTGGTGTTCGGCGCCCAGTCGATCAACAACAACCCCTTCGAGGGCGCCCAGTCCTCCCTGCCGTACTACGTCTACGAGCAGTGGGCCAACGGCAACGAGGCCTCCTACGACCGGGCCTGGGCGGCGGCCCTCGTGCTGATCGCCTTCGTGATGATCCTGAACATGGTGGCCCGCGGCATAGCCCGCTGGAAGGCCCCGAAGACCGGCCGCTGACCGGCCCCACGAGCAGAAGAGAAGTGATTCCCATGGCCAAGCGCATCGACGTCAGCGGCCTCACCGCGTACTACGGCTCCCACAAGGCGATCGAGGACATCTCGATGTCCGTCGAGCCCCGCTCCGTGACCGCCTTCATCGGCCCGTCCGGCTGCGGCAAGTCCACCTTCCTGCGCACCCTCAACCGCATGCACGAGGTCACCCCCGGCGGGCGTGTCGAGGGCAAGGTGATGCTCGACAACGAGGACCTGTACGCCGGCGGTGTCGACCCGGTCTCCGTCCGCCGCACCATCGGCATGGTCTTCCAGCGGCCGAACCCGTTCCCCACCATGTCGATCTACGACAACGTGGCGGCGGGCCTGCGGCTCAACGGCTCCTACAAGAAGTCGCAGCTCGACGACGTCGTCGAGAAGTCCCTCAAGGGCGCCAACCTCTGGAACGAGGTCAAGGACCGCCTGAACAAGCCCGGCTCCGGCCTCTCCGGCGGCCAGCAGCAGCGGCTGTGCATCGCCCGCGCCATCGCGGTCGAGCCGCAGGTGCTGCTGATGGACGAGCCGTGCTCGGCGCTCGACCCGATCTCCACCCTCGCCATCGAGGACCTGATCTCCGAGCTGAAGGAGCGCTTCACGATCGTCATCGTGACGCACAACATGCAGCAGGCCGCGCGCGTTTCGGACCGCACCGCGTTCTTCAACCTCGCGGCGGTCGGCCAGCCCGGCAAGCTGATCGAGATCGACGACACCGAGCGCATCTTCTCCAACCCCTCGGTCCAGGCCACCGAGGACTACATCTCGGGCCGCTTCGGCTGATCCGGCCGGCCCCGGCCCGCCCCGACCGTCTGCGGTGCTGCATGGCGGTGCCACCGCAAGACGAAACGCCCGCCCCCCGGCTCCCGGGGGGCGGGCGTCCCATGTCGCGGGTCCTCGGCGATCCCCACCGCCCGGACGCCTTCCCCCCGGTGGGCACCCCCCGGCCGGAGACCGGCGCCCCGCACCACGGAGACAAGGACTCAGCCCGCGAGCATCTCCACCGCCCAGTAGCTCACCGCGGCCACCAGCGCCGCGGCCGGCATCGTGATGAACCAGCCGAGCACGATGTTCTTCGCGACACCCCAGCGCACCGCGCTGACCCGCTTGGTGGCGCCCACGCCCATGATCGCGGAGGTGATCACATGGGTGGTGGAGATCGGGGCGTGGAACATGAACGAGGCGGTGTACATCACCGAAGCCGCCGTCGTCTCGGCGGCGAAGCCCTGCGGCGGGTCCAGTTCGATGATCCGGCGCCCCAGCGTCCGCATGATCCGCCAGCCTCCGGCGTACGTACCCAGCGACAGCATCAGGGCGCAGGCGACCTTGACCCAGACCGGGATCTCGCCGTGGTCCTGGACGTCCGCGATCACCAGGGCCATCACCACGATGCCCATCGTCTTCTGCGCGTCCTGCAGACCGTGGCCGAGCGCCATGCCCGCGGCCGAGACCGTCTGGGCCATGCGGAAGCCCCGCTTGGCCCGCTGCGGATTGGCCCTGCGGAACAGCCACATGATGGCCACCATCACCAGGTAGCCGAGCAGCAGGCCGACCAGCGGGGAGACGAACATCGGGATGACGATCTTCGAGAACACCCCGGACCAGTACACCGCGATGCCGCCCGCCAGCGCCGCGCCCACCATGCCGCCGAACAGCGCGTGGGAGGAGGAGGACGGCAGGCCGAAGTACCAGGTGATCATGTTCCAGGTGATCGCCCCGACCAGGGCCGCGAACAGGATCGCCATCCCGCTCTGGCCGTGCGGGGTCTCGATCAGTCCCTCGCTGACGGTCTTGGCGACGCCGCTGCCCAGGAACGCGCCCGCCAGGTTCATCACCGCCGCCATCAGCAGCGCGGCCCGGGGGGTGAGCGCGCGGGTGGAGACGGAGGTGGCGATGGCGTTCGCCGAGTCGTGGAAGCCGTTGGTGTAGGTGAAGAAGAGCGCGACGCCGACGGTCAGTACGAGCGCGAAGGTGTCCACGTGGTTCAGGACTCCTTGACCGCGATGGTCTCCACCGTGTTCGCCACGTGCTCGAAGGCGTCGGCCGCCTCCTCCAGAACATCCACGATCTGCTTGAGCTTGAGCACCTCGATCGCGTCGTACTTGCCGTTGAACAGGTGGGCCAGCAGCTTGCGGTGGATCTGGTCGGCCTGGTTCTCCAGCCGGTTGACCTCGATCCAGTACTCGGTGAGGTTGGCCATCGTCCGCAGGTTCGGCATCGCCTCGGCGGTCAGCTCGGCCGCCCGGGCCAGTACCTCGATCTGCTGCTCGACCCCCTTGGGCAGCTCCTCGACCTGGTAGAGGACGACGAGGTCGACGGCCTCCTCCATGAAGTCCATGATGTCGTCGAGCGACGACGCGAGCCGGTAGATGTCCTCGCGGTCGAACGGCGTGATGAACGACGAGTTCAGCTGGTGGAAGATCGCGTGGGTGGCGTCGTCACCGGCGTGCTCGGCAGCACGCATGCGCTCCGAGATCTCGGCCCGGGCCGAGATCTCCGCCCCGAGCAGTTCCATCAGGAGCTTCGAGCCCGTGACGATGTTGTCCGCGGAAGCCGCGAACATGTCGTAGAAGCTCGTCTCCCTGGGGGTCAGACGAAAGCGCACTGGGATTCCTCGAGGTGCATCGTTGTCGGTCTCGATGATGCTAGGCGCATCATCCGGCCACATCGAACCGGCGTCCTTCAGTGTCACCCATCGGACCACACGCTCCGTACCCGGGGATCCGCCCTCTCATCACCACAGAACGGAACATTCGATACCATATACCCAGTGGGGGTATTGATCCTCACGGTGACCACGGGAGGACCGTATGACGACCACCGACGCCCGTCCAGAGACCGCCCACGGTCCGCACGGCTACGCCAAGGAGAAGGAGGCCCACCTCAAACGGCTGCGGCGCGTCGAGGGCCAGATCCGCGGTCTGCAGCGCATGGTCGAGGAGGACGTCTACTGCATCGACATACTCACCCAGGTCTCGGCGTCCACCAAGGCACTGCAGTCCTTCGCCCTCCAGCTGCTGGAGGAACACCTGCGTCACTGCGTGGCCCACGCGGCGACCGAGGGCGGCGAAGAGGTGGACGCCAAGGTGGCGGAGGCCACGGCCGCCATCGCCCGGCTGCTGCGCACCTGACGTCCGCCAGCCCCTCCCACCCCGCGCCCGTCCTGGCCGGATCCGGTCTTGCCGGGTCCGGGAGGCCGGCGTCCGGGCCGAGCCCGGGGGCGCGCTCAGGGCCGCGGCCGGCCGCGGTCCTTCCGCTCGTGGTCGCGCCCGACCCGCAGCACCTCGTCGATGCGGGCGGGACTGAGCCGGTCCTCGGCCGCGGACGACGCCGCGATCATCAGCTCCCCGTAGAGCTCGATCTCGTCGAGGGCCACGTGGTCCTCGGCCAGCGGACCGCCGTTCTCGCCGGACACACGCACCACCTCCTCCCCCTCCCCTCCGACACACCCGAACTCCAGAGTAGGAAGAAGTGCGCCCCTGCACATGGCACGTCCGGACCATTTCGCGCCGCCGCTCCCGGCCACGCTCCGGCGCACTCCCTACGGCGCGGCGATCCTCCCGGTGTAGATGTCCCCCGGCGCCGGCAGCTCGACGTCCACCGGTACGCCGAACCCGTACAGCGATGTGGTGGAGACCACCTCGGCCCCTCCGTTCCGGTGCTCCCCGCCCTCCCGGCCCGGAGCGCCCGCCGCCCGCGGGAAGGCGAAGCGGTGCCGGACCTTCCGCAGCCGCCCGCGCTCGTCCACGTACGCGTCGAAGGCCACCACCCGGTTCGAGAGCCCCTCCGCCGCCGCGGCCAGCTGCCCGCGCGAGCGCGGTTCCGCGGCCTCTGCCGCCGCCGCGAGGTCCACGGTGCCCCGGTAGTGCCGCACCGTCTCCCCGTGCAGCCGCTCCTCCCCGTGGAACGACGCCGACCGCACCCCGCGCAGCAGCTCGGCGGCGCTGATCGGGTCGGTGGCGCCCCCCGTGACCAGGTTCCCGTCGGGGAGGGTCGCCGTGTCCACGCGCACCCACTTGCCGTCGGGCACACCCGCGCCCCGGTTCCTCATGTACAGCGCGCCCGGCGTGACCAGTTCCACGACCCGGCGGCGCTCGCTCTCACCGGTGGCCTCACCCGGCAGCACCACCCTCAGCCGCCCCCACCGCCTCCCGTAGTCGAAGACACCCGTGCCCCGGATGGTGACCCGGGTGCCGCCGTTGGTCATCTCCACCGTCGTACGCGTGCGGGAGGTGCCCGATCCGGCCAGCGCCCCGGCCGCCTTCCGGACGGCGGCCAGCGCCTCGGCGGCACTCACGTCGGCAGCGGCGGCGGCCCCCCGCCCGGAGCAGCCCGCGGCGGCCAGGACCGCCAGCACCGTTCCGGCGCAGACCGCGCCGACCGCCGCGCTCCTGTCCCTCCGCCCCCGCCGCACCACCATCGTCTGACGACCCCCAAGCACGCGTATCGGAACCCGTTCCGACTAACGACGCCCCGGGGCCCCCGTCACGGCCGGTACCGTGGCCGTGTGCATCGGAACGACAGCCAGGGGGTGCCGCCCCAGCGGCCGGCGCCGCCCCAGGAGCATCTGATCTCGACCGTGGAGAAGGGGCCGTTCTGCAGCGCGGCCTGCAGTTGCGGGTGGCGCGGGCCCGCCCGGCGGGCCCGCGGGCGCGCCCGCGCGGATGCCGAGGCACATCAGGAGACGTGAGGTCCTGCCGGGGGGACGGCCCTCGCCGGGGCGGACGCCCCCCGGGCGGCCTCAGGCGACCAGATCCCGGTCGTACGGCTGCCGCTGCCCATCCGGCTCCCCGGTCCGCGCCACCGGTTCCGGCCGCGGCTCCGGCGACGTGCTCACCAGCCGGCCTACCCGCGGCGAGGCGGCCATCGCGCGCATCAGCGGCGTCAGCAGCGCCAGCGCCAACGGCGCCAGCAGCAGGGTCACGGCCGTGCCCAGCGCCAGACCGCCGACCACGTCGGTGGGGTAGTGCACCCCCATGTAGATGCGGCAGACCCCGGCGAACACCGCCACCAGGATGCCGGCCAGCCCCAGCCGGCGGTTGACCATGAAGATCCCCACGGCCAGCGCCATCGCCAGCGTCGCGTGATCGCTGACGAACGAGAAGTCCTTCTTCCCGTCCACCAGCACTTCCAGCCCGTCATGGGTCAGGAAGGGTCTGGGCCGCTCCACGAACTCCCGGATCGGCACGTTCACCAGCACCGCCACCCCGGCCGCCAGCGGTGCCCAGACCAACCCGGCGACCGCCGGGACCGCGTCCGGGCGGCGCCGCGCCGTCCACCAGGCCCACAGGCCCAGCATCGCCAGCGCCACGATCGTGCCGTACTCGCCGACGTACTCCATGAGGTGGTCGGCCCAGTCGGGGGCTTCCCTGGCCAATCCGTTGATGTCGTAGAGCAGCTCGACGTCGGGGTTCTCCCATTCAGCCATCGCAATGCTGCCCTTCACTCTTCGCTGCCGACCCCCGTGGTAGCGGAATGCCCGTTCCGGACAAGGAAACGCCCTGCCCCGGCCGTACGTTCCGACCTCCACCGAACGATCACCCGGACGTTATCGGAGGGTGACCCGCACCCGGGGCCCGAGGCCGGGAGGACCCGGGGAACCCGGCCGCGCACCGTGTCACCGGAGCACCGGCCACCCGGAGGTCACGACGCCGTGGGCCTCGTCGCGCCGAAGTAGTCGGGGGAGTCGACCGGGTCGAAGCGTATCTCCGCGCCCGTGTACGGCGCGTTGATCATATAGCCACCGCCCACGTAGATCCCCACGTGGTGGATCGACCGTGAATCGGTCAAGTCGTGCGCGAAGAAGACCAGATCGCCCGGGAGCAACTCGTTCCGCCTCGGGTGCGGGCCGGTGTTCCACTGGTCGTTGGCGACGCGCGGCAGCTCGATGCCCACGCTCGCGTACGCCGCCTTCGTCAGGCCCGAGCAGTCGAACCGCCCGCCGTCCTCCGGCGTGCCGTCCCCGCCCCACAGGTACGGCGTCCCCAGCTTCCTCTGCGCGAAGCCGATCGCCCCGGCGGCCTGTTTCGTCGGCGACAGGCGCCGGGCGGGCGCCGCGAAGCTCTTCTCCAGCTTCCGGATGACCTTCACGTAGTTCTGGGTCTCGCGGTACGGCGGCACCCCGCCGTACTTCGTCACCGCGTACGGGCCCGCGTTGTAGGCGGCCAGCATGTTGTCCGTCGGATCGCCGGGCACGCCGCGGACGTTCCTCGCCAGCGTGCAGTCGTACTTCGCCGCCGACGGGATCGCGTCCGCCGGGTCCCACACGTCACGGTCGCCGTCACCGTCGCCGTCGATCCCGTGGACCGCCCAGGTGCCCGGGATGAACTGGGCGATCCCCTGCGCCGCGGCGGGGCTGCGCGCCTGCGGGTTCCAGCCGCTCTCCTGGAAGAGCTGGGCGGCCAGCAGCGCCGGGTTGAGCGCCGGGCAGTAGTTGCCCCACTTCTGTACGAGCGGCTGGTACGCCGCCGGCACCGCGTTCTCGGCCAGCGCGACCGCGCCGCCCCGCCCGCCGAACAGGTTCGACGCGGCGCTGTAGGTGCCCACCACGAGTAACGCCAGGAAGCACATGACGAGCCCGAGGCCGGTCCCGATCGCCACCCACGCCTTCCGCATCCCTCAACCCTCCCCCATCCGAAAGGAGTTCACTGCCGATTCGGCCGCAACCGTGTCAGAATCCAAGTGAAGCGCAACTTTCGACAACCCTCACCGGGGCGGTGAACACAGC
This sequence comes from Streptomyces sp. ATLC9, assembly GCF_057196705.1. Classification (NCBI taxonomy): domain Bacteria; kingdom Bacillati; phylum Actinomycetota; class Actinomycetes; order Kitasatosporales; family Streptomycetaceae; genus Streptomyces; species Streptomyces sp. ATLC9. The sequence goes on from NZ_JBXUOY010000056.1 coordinate 14,964, forward strand.
ATGTTTCTGGCAGCCGAAAAGGGCGACATCACCACCATCATCGGCGGAATCGCCCCCGACTGGGGCCCGTTCGGATCCCTGGGCAACGAGGCCCGGGTGATGATCGAGGTCGTCATGGCCATCGCCATCCTCCTCTGCCTCGGCATCGCCATCTGGGGCGCGGCCAAGCAGCGCATCGGCGCCACGGCGCTGCGCGACACCTTCAGCGCGGAGCAGGGCAAGGGCCTGATCGTGGCGGGCCTGACCGGGGTCTTCATCATCGGGTCCCTCGGCACTCTCTTCACGATCGTCTACGGCATGGCCGTGTAGCCGCGCACCGTCCCGCTCCCGGTGCCCGGTCCCCGGACGCTCCCGCGCACCCGGTGCACGAGGCCCGGACCCCGTCCCGTACGCCACCGGCCGGCGGTACCGCACCCGGCCGGTGGGCGTCTGACGCCCCGTGAGAACCGTCACGTCCGCCGCGGCGGGCGGAACGTCCCGCGGGCCCCCGGCCGACGGCGGCCCGGCGCCGCCCCGAGGGCCGCGGCCGCCCGACCACTCCCCCCACCAGGAAAAAGAGCACCGCAGCGATGCACCAGCCCGGAACCCGATCCCGCCCCGGCCGGCGCCCCTCCTCCCCCGGAACACGGCCGGGGGGCGCGAGGCGGCGCCGCCGGGCCGGACCGGGCGGTCCGCCGCTCACGGTGCGGAAGCGATCCCGCACACACCGGTCCCACAACCGCCCCGGCGGAGTTAACGTCAAGGACAGGGCACGACGACGACCGGGCGGCGCCCGGGCTACCGAGAGGGCACACGCACGATGAGCATCGGCGGCGATGGCGGGTACGAGGACGACGTCGTCGACGCGTACGGCGAGCCCAGACGACAGCCCGTCCGGGTGGGCCGCAGCATGGTGACGGTGGTGGGCGTCGTCGTCCTGCTGATCGCGGCCATCGCCTTCGCCAACAGGGGCGGCGGCGACACCCCTGCTCAAAGCGGCGGCGGGGAGACGCGCGAGGACGCCCGGCCCACCGCCCCCACCGGCGAACGCCCCGTCACCGGGCGCTCGGGCGGCGTGCCCTCGGGCTTCCCCCGCACCGAGCAGGGCGCGCAGAGCGCCGCGGCCAACTACGCGGTGGCGCTGGGTGGCACGGGCATGTTCGAGACCGAGCACCGGCACATGCTCGTCGACACCCTCTACATCCCCGAAGCCGCCGCACGCGTCAAGGAGCGGCAGGACAGGGCCTATTCGGAGGCATTCCTCGAACGCCTGGGACTCACGCCCCAGGGCGAGGCGCCCGAGGGCATGACCTTCGTCTCACGCACCGTCCCCGTCGGCACCAGGGTGACGGAGCACGAGGGCGACGACGCCACCGTCGAGGTCTGGTACACGGGCCTGGTCGGCATGGCCGGCGAGGAGTCGACCCTCCCCGTGACCACCACCTGGAAGACCTGGACCTTCCATCTGAGGTGGGCCGGGTCCGACTGGAGGATCGCCGGGGACTCCCAGGAGGACGGCCCCGCCCCCGTACCGGGCGACATCCGGGCCTCCACAGCCGAGGACATCAGCAGGGCCGTCGAGGAGTACGGAGGGTTCACCTATGCCCGTTGACCGAACCGGCCGCCGCGCCCCGCGCCGCGCCCTGCCGCTCGCCGGACTCCTGGCGGGCCTGCAGGCCGCCGGGTTCTGGTCTGCCGCCCGGGCGGCGGCCGACGAGCCGACGCCCTCGCCCTCCGGCGAGGAGCCGGACGCCTGCGAGGAACTCGACGGCCCCTCCAGGGACCTGTGCGACACCGGCGAGCCCGGCGGCGGCGACTTCGACCCCCTGTCCCCCCTCGACCCCCTCTCCTCCCTCGCCCAGGGCTGCGCCGAGGCCGCCGCCTGGATCGTCGACAAGCTCTCCGAGGCGGTCTCCGCCACCGCCACCGTCGACTTCACCAACCCCGCCTTCCTGCGCCAGTACGCCGTCGTCTTCGCCGCCTCGACGATCCTCACCCTGGTGCTGTGGCTGCTGGCCGTCGCCAAGCGCGCCGTGCGCGGCATCCCCCTCACCGAGGCCCTCACCGAGGCCATCGGCTTCCTGTGGCTGACGGTCCTCGCCTCCGCCTTCACCCCCCTGATCCTCTACACCCTGGTCACCGCGACCGACGCCGTCACCGACGTGATCGCCGCGGGCACCGGGTCCGACACCGACAAGTTCTTCGGTTCCTTCTCCGAGGCCCTGAAGAAGGGCGACGACATCGGCGGCGGCCCGATCATGCTGATCGTCGTCTCCCTGGTCTCCGTCCTCGCCGCCGGCGTCCTCTGGCTCGAACTCGTCATCCGCGCCGCCCTGCTGTACGTCGGCGCCCTGCTGGGCACGGTCGTCTACGCCGGGCTCGTCGACAAGAACCTGTGGGGCCACGTACGCCGCTGGGCGGGCATCATGATCGCGGTGATCCTCGTCAAGCCGGTCATCGTCATCGTCCTCGGCCTCGCCGGGGCACTCGCCTCCGACGAGGGCCCGAACGCCTTCTCCGCGATCGTCTCCGGCCTGGCGATCATCCTGCTCGCCATCTTCGCCAGCGCCATGATCTACCGCTTCGTACCCGGCTTCGGCGACGAGATCGTCCGCCAGCGCAACGCGAGCGCCGACCCCGCCTCCCGTACGGCCGCCGCCGTCGTCTCCTCCCCCGCCGCGATGCTCCGCCAGGGCATCACCACCCACAGCGCCCGCGGCGGCGCCGAGAGCGGCAGCGGCGGCGGGCAGTCCGGCGCCGCCGCCCGGCCCGCCAACCCCGTCTCCGGCGGTGTGGCCGCCCACGCCTCGCGCGGCGACCGGACCTCCCGGCCCGCCGCGCCGCCCCCGCCCCGCACGGGCAGCGGCGGCGGCACCACCAGCAACCGCACCGGAGGTGATCGCGGATGACGACCCCGTCCCACACCGTCGCTCCGCGCCGCACGTACATGATCGGGCGCGCCCGTCCCAACGCCATCGTCGGCAGGAACCGGGAGACGGGCGAGATCGCGCTGATCGTCGCGGGCGCCTTCCTCGGCATGATGAGCGGGCTCCTCGTCCCCGTCCTGTCGCTGCGCATCGCCCTGCTGGCCGGCTTCCCGCTGATCGCCCTGGCCGCGGTGTACGTCCCCTACAACGGCCGGACGTACTACAAGTGGTTCGAGATCAACCGCAGTTACCGGCGCCTGCTGCGCCGCGGCACCACCTACCGCTCCACCGCCGCCGAGGCCGGCACCCGGCTGGACGGCACCGAGGTGGACATCCCCGCGCCCCCCGGCGTCGGCCGGGTCAACTGGCTGTCCGCGCCCTTCGGGCCCGACGAGATCGCCGTACTGCTCCACGCCGACCGCCGCACCGTCACCGCCGCCATCGAGATCGAGGGGCCGGGCGTGGGGCTGCGTGACAGCGAGGACCAGGAGGCCCTCGTCGACCGCTTCGGCACCCTCCTCAAGCACGTGGCCAACGGCGACGGCTTCGTCACCCGGATCCAGATGCTCGCCCGCACCCTCCCCGCCGATCCCGACGCCCATGCCAAGGACGTCGCACAGCGCGGCGACGAGCGGGCCGCGCCCTGGCTGCGCGACTCCTACGAGCAGCTGCTGTCGATGGTCTCCACCTCCAGCGAGCAGCACCGCGCCTACCTGGTGGCCTGCATGCACTACACCCGCGACCTGGCCGCCGAGGCCGCCGCGATCGCCAAGGCCACCCGCGCCTCCACCGGCCGCCGCCTCACCCGCGACGAGGGCCTGGCCGTCGTCATGGCCCGCGAACTCACCGACATCTGCGCCCGTCTGGCCGAGGCCGACATCCGGGTGCGGCAGCCGCTGGGCCAGTCCCGCATGGCGTCCCTGATCCACTCCATGTACGACCCGGACCACCCCATCGACCACATCCAGGCCATGAGCCGCCGCAACGCCTGGCCCGCCGAACTGGACGCCTCCGAGCCCACCCACCTGCGGGCCAAGACCCGCGAGTCCACCACCCGCGCCCCCTGGTGCCACGCCACCGCCTGGGTCAAGGAGTGGCCGATGACCCCCGTGGGCGTCAACTTCCTCGCCCCGCTGCTGGTCCACACCCCCGACGTGATCCGCACCGTCGCCGTCTGCATGGACCTGGAGCCGACCGAGCTCGCCATCGAGCGCATGCTGACGGAGAAGACCAACGACGCGGCCGAGGCCAGCCGCGCCGCCAAGATGAACCGCACCGTCGACCCGCGCGACGTGGCCGCCCACAGCCGTGTGGACCAGCGCGGCGAGGACCTCGCCTCCGGTGCCGCCGGCGTCAATCTCGTCGGCTACATCACCGTCTCCTCCCGCAACCCCGACGCCCTGGCGCGCGACAAACGCACGATCCGGGCATCGGCCGGAAAGAGCTACTTGAAGCTGGAGTGGTGCGACCGGGAGCATCACCGCGCGTTCGTGAACACCCTGCCGTTCGCGACCGGCATCCGCCGCTGAGGAGGCGCAACCACCATGGCCGCGTTCGATCCGCTGACCGCCGTCACCGACGCCTTCACCAGCTTCGTCTTCGGCAAGACCGAGACCACCCGCTCTCCCGTGCGCACCTCCACGGGCCAGGCCCAGGCCGTCTACCTGCCCACCGCCGCACCCGGACTGGGCGACTCCGGAGTGATCATCGGCCGCGAGGTCTACAGCGGCAAAGGATACATCTACGACCCCTTCCAGCTCTACGGCCAGCAGCTCCCGGCCCCCCACTGGCTGGTGCTGGGCGAGTCCGGCAACGGCAAGTCCGCGCTGGAGAAGACGTACATCCTGCGCCAGCTGCGCTTCCGCGACCGCCAGGTCGTCGTCCTGGACGCCCAGGGCGAGGACGGCGTCGGCGAGTGGAACCTGATCGCCGAGGAGATGGGCGTCACCCCCATCCGCCTGGACCCGATGGCCGCCCTCGACCAGGGCATCCGCCTCAACCCGCTGGACCCGTCCATCACCACCACCGGCCAGCTGGCCCTGCTGCGCACCATCATCGAGGTCGCCATGGGCCACGGCCTCGACGAGCGCGCCGGCTTCGCGCTGAAGGTCGCGCACTCCTACGTCAACGACACCGTCACCGGACGCCAGCCCGCCCTCACCGACATAGTCGAGCAACTGCGCCACCCGGAGCCGGAGTCGGCCGAGGCGATGAACGTCGCCCTGGAGGACGTGCGCGCCTGGGGCCTGGACGTGGCCCTCGTCCTGGACCGCCTGGTCGACGGCGACCTGCGCGGCATGTTCGACGGCCCGACGACGGTGGGCATCGACCTCGACGCGCCCCTGATCGTCTTCGACCTCTCCCACATCGACCGCAACTCCATCGCCATGCCGATCCTGATGGCCATCGTCGGCGTCTGGCTGGAGCACACCTGGATCCGCCCCGACCGCAAGAAGCGCATCTTCCTGGTCGAGGAAGCGTGGCACATCATCAACAGCCCGTTCGTCGCCCAGCTCTTCCAGCGCCTGCTGAAGTTCGGCCGGCGCCTGGGCCTGTCGTTCGTCGCGGTCGTCCACCACCTGTCGGACGTCGTCGACGGAGCGGCGGCCAGGGAGGCGGCCGCCATCCTCAAGATGGCGTCCACCCGCACCATCTACGCCCAGAAGGCCGACGAGGCGCGGGCCACCGGAAAGGTGCTGGGCCTGCCGCGCTGGGCCGTGGAGATCATCCCCACCCTCACCCCCGGCATCGCCGTCTGGGACGTCAACGGCAACGTCCAGGTCGTCAAACACCTGGTCACCGAGGCCGAGCGCCCCCTGGTCTTCACCGACCGCGCGATGACGGAGTCCTCCGCGCCGGACACACCGGACACCGGGCCCTCCCCGCGCTCCCCCCTGGAGGACACCCTGGCCGACGACCTCGACGCCGAGACCGAATCCCGGGCCGCCGCGATGGAACGGCTCGCACGCGCCGACGAGACGGTGGCCTGAGGATGGCGCGGGGCCACGACAGAGCACCCGGAGCACCCGGGACGCGGAGCGGCGGCGGAACGGGCTCCCCGCCGGAGAGGGGCATCCCGGACGGCCTGCTGCTCGGCCTCATGGGGTTCCTGCTGGGCGTCACCGCCTTGTGCTGGACGGCAGCCGGACTGGCCGGCCTCCTCGCCCACGGAGCGTGGCCGCGGGGAGTCGCCTTCACCCGCACCCCGGCGGCCGTGCGCTCCCTCGTCTCCGAACCGGGCGACCTGGCCTCCGCCTGGCCCGGCGCGCAGGCCGGGACCCTGCCGGGACCGGGCCTGTTCTGGGGGATCCTCATCGGTCAGGCGATGGTCCTGATGGTCCTGGGGGTCTTCGCGGCCGGGGCCGTGGCCCGTCGGCGCGCCCTGCGCGCGGCCCGGCGGGCGGCTCCGCACGAGGACGCCCCACCCGTCTCCCCGCACGGGACGACCGCGGCGCCCCTTCCCGCTGCCGCGGACCCCGCTCCTGCGGGCCCCGCCCCCAAGTCCCCGCACGGGCCCGTACGGCAGACCCCCGCCGCCGTACGGGCCCGCCCCGTCCCCGAGGCGTTCTCCGGCCCGCCCGTGGGCGTGGAGTACGGCGGTCCCCACACCGTCCGGGCCGCCGACGCCCTGCGCGCCGCCCCCGGGGCGGCCCTCGTCGTGACCGCCGACCCCGCCCTGTGGGCCGGGACCGCGGGAGCCCGCGCCAAACTCGGCCCCGTCCACGTCTACGACCCGGGGCAGCTCACCGACGCCCCCGTACGGCTGCGCTGGTCGCCCCACCACGGCTGCGACGACCGCCGTACCGCCGCCGCACGGGCCGCGGCCCTGCTCGTCCCCGTGCGCGGCCCCGCACGGGTGGACGCGGCCGTCCACGATGCCGCCGAAACGATCCTGGGCTGCTGGCTCCACGCCGCCGCCGTGGCCGGCGAGCCGTTCCGCCGGGTCCACCGCTGGGCCGGCGTCTCGGCGGGCCCCTCCGCGGAGGCCGTCCGGATACTGCGCACACACCCCAAGGCGGCCTCCGGCGCGGCAGGCGAGCTGGAGGCGACCCTGATCGCCCACCCCGAACGCCGGGACGCCGCCATCGGCATCGTCCGAAGCGCCCTCTCCTGCCTCTCCCAGCTCCACGTCCGCAACGCGTGTACGGCCCCGCGCACGGATTCGGCCGCCCTGGAATCCTTTGCGGCCGAATGGGGAACGCTCTATGTCGTGGGCGAAAACGTCGAGGACCCGCGCCGTGCCCCCGGCACGATGCCGCTCCTCACGGCTCTCACCGCGAGCGTGGTCGAGCACGGCCGCCGCATGGCCGCAGGGTCATCCGCCGGCCGGCTCGACCCACCACTCTCCCTGATCCTCCACAACGCCGCGGCGGTCGCCCCGATCCCCCAACTGCCCGACCTCCTGGCGAACGGCGAGCCGACGGGCATGCCGACCCTGGCACTGCTGCGCTCGGAGGCCCGGGCACACGTCTGGTGGCCCCGGCTCGGCGAAGCCGAGCCGCCGGCGCGCCCCGTACCCTGACAGCCCGGCAGGGCGAGGACACCATGGAGATGAGTCAACTCCAGGAGACCGTGGAGCTGGTCGACACCGTGCTCGGCCCCACGGCCATCGGCGTCTACCTCCACGGCTCCTCCGTACTCGGAGGCCTCCGGCCGGCCAGTGACATCGATCTCCTCGTCCTGTCCCGGCGAACCATGAACGAACGGGAGCGGCACGCGCTTCTCGGGGGACTGCTCGGGGTCTCCGCCTCAACGGATTCAGCGGACGAGTCCCGCCGCCCGGTCGAGCTCACCGCCGTCGTCCAGTCCGAGATCCGCCCATGGCGATTCCCGCCGACCGGCGACTTCCTGTACGGCGAGTGGCTGCGCGACACGTTCGAGACCGGCGGCATTCCCCGGCCGGAGCCGATGCCGGATCTGGCCCTGCTGCTCACGACGGTGCTGGCAGGAGACCGCCCCCTCACCGGCCCGCGGCCCGCGCGGGTCATCGACCCCGTACCGCACGGAGACCTGGTACGGGCGAGTGTCGCAGGAGTTCCCGAGTTGCTCGACGGGCTGGAGGACGACACCCGCAACGTCGTGCTGGCCCTCGCCCGTATCTGGATCACGCTCATCACCGGCGAGATCGTGTCGAAGGACACCGCCGCCGACTGGGCCCTCGCCCGGCTTCCGCCGGAGCACCGGCCCGTCCTGGAACATGCCAGGGATCTCTACCTCAAGCGTCGCTACTCCGAAGAGACCTGGGACGACGAACTGCGGGCCCGGGTACACCCGCATACGGAGAAAGTGCTCACCGAAATCCGTCGGCTCCGGCAGGAGAAAACGTGAACACAAAAAGGCCTCGGTCTCCGAGTCATAAACTCGGAGACCGAGGCCTCACAAATTGTTCGGCGGCGTCCTACTCTCCCACACGGTCCCCCATGCAGTACCATCGGCGCTGAAAGGCTTAGCTTCCGGGTTCGGAATGGAACCGGGCGTTTCCCTCTCGCTGTGACCACCGAAACACCACTCGAGCGTTCCAGACGAACAAGCACACTATTCAACTGGAACCCCGAGACACCTACCGAAACCGGTCGTGGTCTCAGAACCCACACAGTGAACGCGAACATCTACAGCACAAGCCCTCGGCCTATTAGTACCGGTCAACTCCACCCCTCACGAGGCTTCCATCTCCGGCCTA
>NZ_JBXUOY010000057.1:0-23440 GCF_057196705.1 Streptomyces sp. ATLC9
CGGCCGCGGCGAGGCAGTCGGCCGCGGCGAGGAGGGCCGCGGTGCGGCGCCGGTACGGGTTGCCGCGCAGGTTCGCCGGCAGCGGCCGGTGCGACGGTCCGCGCGGCGGACCGACGTGGGCCGACGTACCGCGAGCCTTGGGATCCGGCAGGGGCAGGACCCGGCTCGGGTTGGATGTCCCGGTGTTGTCCGTGGTCATCGCCTGATGTGCTCCCTGGTATCGGGGTCGGGATCGGGGAGGGAGTGGGAGTGGGAGTGGGGTTCGGCGGACGGCCGGGGAAGCCGGCGGGCGGGTCCGCCGGCGGACCGCTCGGCCAGCACCTCGGCGTACAGTCGCGCGATCCGCCCGGCCGTGTGCCGTACGTCGTGGAAGGCCCGGACGTGCTCGGCGGCCAGCAGCCCCAGGTCGTGCCGGAGCGGCGGGTCGGCCAGGAGCGAGGCCAGGGCGCGGGCCAGGGCGCGGGGGTCCTCCGGCGGGACGAGGAAGTCGGCGGCGCGGCCCGGTGGGAGGCTCTCGGCCGCGCCGGTCACCGCGGTCGCCACCACCGGGCGGCCGCAGGCCATCGCCTCCAGCGGGACCAGCGCCATCCCCTCCCAGCGGGAGGGCAGCACCACCGCGTCGGCCGCCGCGTACCAGGCCGTGGTGTCCTGTGCCGCCCCGGCGAACAGCACCCCTTCGGGCGCCGCCGCGGCCAGTTCACCGCGCCACGGGCCGTCGCCGACCAGGACCAGCCGGGCGCCGGGGAGGCGTGCGGCGACCTCGGGCCAGGCCCGCAGCAGGACGTCCTGCCCCTTCTGACGGCACAGCCGGCCGACGCAGACGGCCAGCGGGACGTGCGGCGGCACTCCGGTCAGCGCGGGCAGGGCGGTACGCGCGCGGGCGCGGGCGGCTTCGTCCGCCGGGCGGAAGCGCTCGGTGTCCACGCCGTTGTGGACCACCGCCCAGCGGGCGCGCACTCCCGACGCCTCGCCGTGCCGCAGCTCGTCCCCGGCCACACACAGCACACGGTCCGCCCAGCGGGCCGCCAGCCGCTCCCAGTACAGGGCCAGCCGGGCGGTCGTCCCGCCGACGGCGTCGAAGGACCAGGCGTGCGGCTGGTGGACGGTGGGGACGCGGCCCCGCAGGGCGAACCGCAGGGCCAGCCCCGCCTTGGCGCTGTGCGTGTGGACCAGGTCGGGGCCGATGCGCCGCACCAGCCGTGCGGCCCGTACCGCCTCGCGGCACAGGTCCGGTCCCGGTTCGCGCCGTGCGGGCCAGTCGACCACCTCCGCGCCGGCCGCGGCGGCGTCCCGGCCCAGCGCGCCGCCGGGCGGACAGGCCACCAACGCGCGCGTTCCCGCCGCGGTCTGGGCGCGGACCAGATCGGTGACGACCCTGGCCACCCCGCCGTCCACGGGCTGGGAGAAGTGCAGCACCGTCATGGGAACCGCTTTCCGTTCGTTGTGGGACACGCGTGGACTCCCCGTTCGCGAAACCGTTCTGCCTTCGTGCCGAAGGCGCGGCGCGGCCTCAGCCGCGCGCGTCGACCTGCAGGAAGACCGCTCCGAGCTGGTAGCCCTCATCACGGGTGGTGAAGCGGAGCGTCAGCGAGTCGCCGCCGCGCACCAGCGCGGGGGCGATGCCGTGGACGTCGGAGTCGTAGCCCAGCGTGTCGGGGTGAGCGGGCAGGCGGGGCGCCGGGCGGCCGTGGTCGGTGATCGTGGAGTTCATGGGGTCGTCGCCGGGGTTGGCCGCGTCGCTCACCCGGTGGGCGGGCGCGGTCCCGGTGCCCACCGTCAGCGTCTCCCCGCCCCGGCCGCGGTCGCCGTCGTAGGCCACCACCCCCGCGGCGCCGGACGCCCCGGACGGCATCGGCAGGTTCCCGGCGGTGATGTCGAGGGCGTCCCGGGAGGGGGTCATGGCCTCGTAGCCGTCCATGAGCACCAGGTGGCGCAGTGGCTCTTCCGGATGGGCGTAGGCGGCCACCAGCGTCCAGCCGCCCCAGGCTCCGGCGGGCGAGCGGCCTGCGGCCACGTTGAGCTGGGCGACGGTGTAGGAGCCGCCGCCGGACTGGGCGACCAGGCCGGTGACGTCCGCCGAGGCGGTGTAGCCGTCCATGACGTCGGTGCGGCGGTGGCCGATGACGGTGTCGGCGAGAACCTCCTTGTACCGGCCGCCCGGCTCGGCGATCAGCACCCGCCCGTTGTCCTCGGGGGGCTTCTGCTCGCCGACCCGGAGGTTGCCGCCCCAGTACAGCCGGGCGTGGGTGACGCGCGCCCCGGCGGGCAGGCGCAGTTCCGCGCTGCTGGAGTTGTAGGTGTTGGGGTCGTCGTCGATGTCGACGTAGGTCATCTCGTAGTCGCCGTTGTTCCCTTTCGCCGTCCCTTCCCGGACCTGGGCGCACGGCGGCACGTCGGTGGGGGCGGGGGCGTCGGCGGGGCAGGTGGCCGCGGAGTTGGCGGCGCGCACGATGCCGCCGTGCTGTGTGGCGCGGTACCGCTCCCCGAACGGGATGTGCGGCGCCTCGCCGGGTGCGGGCGCGGCCGCGGTGGGCGGCAGTGCCATCGCCAGGGCCGCGGCTGCCAGCGCGCACAGCGCTCCTCGGCTGGTGAGCCCCAGGGAAACACGCATGGACTTTCTCCGATCGACACCGTTCAAATCGGAGCAAACCATGGCAGAAATGTGCGGTCCCTCCGGATGTGACGCGCGGGGGTTGCGCCGAGCGTGTGACCGCACGGAGCAGTGTCCGGCGCGTACGGCATCCGCTTGCGGCGGTACGGCCTACAGGAGGGCACCGGAACGGTGATCCCGCTGGGCCCTCCGGGTGGTCCCGCGCATCATCCCTGTTGGGCCGCCGCGGGGCCGGACAACTTCCAGGTCCCGGTCGACCTCGGCCTCAACGTGTGCGGCAACCAGCTGACCGTCCTCGGCGCGCCGAACTCGTCCTCCGGGAACATCTGCGTCAACAAGTGATCCGGCGCCTCCGCCCCGCCCTACCGGCGGGGCGGACCTGTGGGGATGCTCCCCCCCGGGGCGCTCAGGGGCCGCCCTCCTCCTGCTGCTCCCGCACCGCGTCCCGCTCCCCCGCCGCGTCACGGGGCAGGTCGCGGCCGGCCGGCGGGTCCACCTCCACCGGCGGAGTCCAGGGGCCGCGCTCCACGGTCTCGCCCGGCTGCATCCCCGGGGTCGGCCCCGCGGCGATCTCGGGCTGCTCCATGTCGTCGGCGGCGACCGCGTGCACATCGCCCTTGCCCAGCGGGGAGGCGCCCGGCTCCTCCTCACTGCCGGGCTCCCAGTGGTCCTCGCCCGTGCCCGTGTCCTCGCCGCTCCGGGGCAGCTCCTCACCCGGGCCGTACGCGGCGTTGCCCGGGTTCCGCGTCCGCTCGGCCTCCTCGGCGATCTCGCGGGCGCGCCGCTCCCTGCCCGTGCCCTCGTCCTCACCGGACATGGCTCGCTCCTCTCCGCGGGGCCGGGGGCTCCGCGACCACAGGGCGCGCCGCGCGCCCCCGGTGCCCCGGACACACCCGGTGCCCCGAGTGCTTCCTGACGGCGGATCTCGCCGACGCGGCGCGGGTACCCGGCGGCCATGGGAAACATTCTGGTCGGCACCTGCTCGTGGACGGATCCCGCGCTGGTCGGCAGCGGGTGGTACCCCTCGTCGGCCAGGGGCGCGGAGGGGCGGCTGGGCGCGGTGCTGATGCAGTTCCCGCCGTCGCTGCGCCCCGGTCCCGGCGCGGAGGTCTTCCTGGAACGGTGTCTGGGGCGCGCGAGCGCGCTGGGGTGGCGCGCGGCGGTGGAGTTCCGCGACCCTCGCTGGTACGCGCCCGAGCGCTCCGCAGACACGGCCGATCTCGCCAAGCGCCACGGCGCGGCGCTGGTCGCGGTGGACACCGCCCGGGGGCTGCCCGCGTCCGTGCCGCCGGTCACCGCCGTGACCGCGCCACAGCTGTCGGTGGTCCGCTTCCACGGCCGCAGCCCGCACTGGGGCACGGGCTCCAAGGAGGACTCCTACCGGCACCGCTACACCGGGGAGGAGCTGGCCGAGTGGGTACCGCGGATACGGGCGCTGGCGGAGCGGACCGACCGGGTGCACGTCCTGTTCAACAACTGCTGCGGGGGCGCGGGCCCGCCCCGGGCCCGGGCGATGAGCGACCCGTGGGGGTGATGCGGCCATGACCGAGCCGGACGGGAAGAGGATCGCGGGCACGGGCGCGAACCGGCGCGCGCGGGTGCGGGAGCGGGACGCCGCCGTGGTGCGTGCGCTGCTGGTCCTCCACGGCCGCACCTACGCGCAGGAGGCGGGCATCCGGCTGCGGGACACCCCCGTGCCGCTGTACCGGCTGCTGGTGCTCTCGCTGCTGCTGAGCACCAGCATCCGGGCGGACACCGCGGTGTCGGCCGCCCGCGCCCTGATCGACGCCGGACTGGGCGACGTGCGGAGCATGGCCGAGTCGGCCTGGCAGCGGCGGGTGGACGCGCTGGGCACGGGCGGCTACCGGCGGTACGACGAGCGGATGGCCACCCGGCTCGGCGACGGCGCGGAGCTGCTGCTCCAGCGCTACCGGGGGGACCTGCGCGGGCTGCGCGAGGAGGGCGGGGCGAGCGAGCGGCTCCAGCGCTTCCCCGGCATCGGGCCGACCGGGGCGGACATCTTCCTGCGCGAGGCGCAGGGCGTCTGGCCGGAGTTCGCCCCGTACCTCGACCGCGGGGCGCGTGAGGGCGCGCGGCGGCTGGGGCTGCCCGCCTCGTCCCGGGAGCTGGCGCGGCTGGTGCCCGGGGAGGAGCTGCCGCGGCTGGCCGCGGGGCTGGTGCGCGTCGCCCTGGACCGGAAGGCCGCCGACGAGGTGCTCGCCGCGGCGAAGGTGTGATTCCGCTTTCCCTTTCCGGTTCGCTCCACGCCGTTTCCGTGCCGCCGCACGCCGTTTCCGCTCTGTTTCCGCGCCGTTGTGCGCGGCACCGTGCCGTTGTGCGCCGCACTGTGCCTCGTTGCGCCGCGCCGGGGCGTGCCAGGGGTTTTCGCGCTGAGCGCCGGAGGCGGACCCTTGCCGTTCCGCGGAAGGCGTGTCTATCTTTGGCGCGCTCGCCAACGGAATTGCGTGAGAGCTCAACTGACGGATCGCCGGATACGGCGTAGGGGAGGGGCCGGCTGTGGCCGGAAGAGGGCGTCATCGCCGATACAAGCCCAACGCGGTTTCCCGCGCGTCGCTGACCGTCACCGCGGGAGGGGCCGGAATCGCCATCCCGCTGATCGGGGCCACCGCCGCCCACGCCGCGCCCGAGGAGATCTGGAACAAGGTCGCCGCGTGCGAGAGCAGCGGAAACTGGAATATCAACTCCGGTAACGGTTTCTTCGGCGGATTGCAGTTCAAACAGAGCACCTGGCAGGAATTCGGCGGTACCGCCTACGCCCCGCGCGCCGACCTCGCCACCGGTGACGAGCAGATAGCCGTCGCCGAGCGGGTGCTCGACGGTCAGGGCCCGGCCGCCTGGCCGGTGTGCTCGGACCGGGCCGGTCTGACCTGGGAGCACCAGGGCTCCGGCACCGCCGCGGCGTCCTCCTCCGTTCCGGAGGAGGACCAGCCCCGCGCCCAGACGGGGGCGCGGACGCAGACCGGGACCGCGAGGCCCGTCGACAAGCCCTCCGACGGCGGCCGGACGTATGTGGTGGCAGGCGGTGACACGCTCTCCGGGATCGCCGACGAGCAGGACGTGCGCGGTGGCTGGCAGACGCTGTACGAGCGCAACCGCACGGTCGTGGGCGGCGACCCGGACCTGATCTTCCCCGGGCAGCGGCTCAGTCTGCGGCAGGGCGGTGCGGCCCGGACGACGCAGGACGACGCGCCCGGCCGGAACGCCACCGTGCCCCGGCAGAAGGACGCGCCGAAGGCCGGGGAGAAGCCGAAGCCGCAGGAGAAGCCGGAGGAGCAGGCCGGGCCCGCGGAGAAGGAGGAGCCGCGGGAGAAGCCCCAGGAGAAGGTCAGGGCGCAGGCCGAGCCCGAGCGTACCGAGCGCGAGAGCTCCAAGGCGCAGACCTCCCCCGGCTACGCCGCGCCCGTCGGTGGCGTCTCCCCCACCACCGCGTACCGCCAGTCGGGCAGCGGCTGGTCCAGCGGCTACCACACCGGCGTCGACTTCCCCGTCTCCACGGGCACCTCGGTGCAGTCCGTCAGCCGCGGGCAGATCGTCTCGGCCGGCTGGGGCGGCTCCTACGGCTACCAGGTGGTCATCCGGCACTCCGACGGCCGCTACAGCCAGTACGCCCATCTGTCGGCGATCTCCGTGCGCTCCGGCCAGCAGGTCAACGCCGGTCAGCGGATCGGGCGTTCGGGGTCAACCGGCAACAGCACCGGGCCCCATCTGCACTTCGAGGTGCGCACCGGCCCCGGCTACGGATCCGACATCGACCCGCTGGCCTATCTGCGCGCCAACGGCGTGCGCATCTGATCCGCACACCTCCCGCCCGGCCCTGTCCCACACCGGCTCGGCGTGGGACAGGGCCGGGCGGGGCGGCCGTCACTCGATGTCGCGCCGCTCCAGCGGGTGGGTCGCCGGACCCTGGATCACCGAGCCGTCCGTGGCGAAGCGCGAGCCGTGGCACGGGCACTCCCAGGCCAGTTCCGCGTCGTTGAAGTGGACCAGGCAGCCCAGGTGCGTGCAGCGGGCCGAGACGGCGTGCAGCCGTCCGTCGGTGTCGCGGTGGACGGCGCAGCGGCTCCCGCCGATCCGGACCACCGCGCCGCCGCCGGGGGCGATCTCGTCGACGGAGTCGGCGTGCGATGGGCGCAGCCGGTCGCCGACGAAGTGCTTGGCGACGCTCGCCTGCAGGCCCAGCAGCGAGGGCGCGTCGCGGAAGCCGGGCAGCCGCCGCGGGTCGTACAGCTTCGCCCAGGCCGGCAGGTCGCCGCCGGTGACGTACCGGGCGAGCAGCCGGCCCGCCAGCACCCCGCTCGCCATTCCCCAGCCGCCGAAGCCGGTGGCCACGTAGGTGTGGCGTGCGCCGGGGTGGAACGGCCCGATGTACGGCACCCGGTCGGTGGAGCTGTTGTCCTGGGTGGCCCAGCGGTGGACGATCCGGGCGGCGGGGAAGCGCTCGCGCGTCCAGGCCTCCAGCCGCGCGAAACGCTCGGCGACCTCGGCCGTGCCCGGCGGGAACTTCTCGCCGGTGACGATGAGGAGGCGCTGCCCCCGGCCGTAGGGCGCGGTGCGCACCGAGCGGGTGTCGTTCTCGGGTGTCAGGTACATCCCGCCCGGGTCCTGGTCGGCGGGGATCGCGGCGGCGACGACCAGCTCGCGGTGCGGTTCCAGCCGGGAGAACAGCAGCGCGCGGTCGAAGACGGGGTAGTGGGTGGCCACGACGACGGCGTCCGCGGTGACCGTGGCGCCGTTCTCGGCGGTCACCGCGGACGGCTCGCCCTCCTCCAGGCCCACCACGCGGGTGCGCTCGGCGATCCGCCCGCCGCGCCGCACCAGGTCCTCCGCGAGTGCCAGGAGGAACTTGCGCGGATGGAACTGCGCCTGGTCGGCCACGCGTACCGCGCCCCGGACGGAGAAGGGCAGCCCGGTCTCGGTGACGTAGGCGGCCGGCAGGCCGGCCTCGGCGGCAGCCTCGGCCTCGGCGCGCAGCTTCTGGGCCGTCTCCTCGGACTCGGCCCAGGTGTAGGCGGGCATGCGCTCCAGCTCGCAGTCCACGTCCAGCTCGGCGGCGGTCGCGGCCAGGTGCCCGATCGCGTCCTGCTGGGAGAGCGCGTACATCCGGGCGCCGTCGGCGCCGTGCTTGCTCCGCAGCTCGTCGTAGACCATGCCGTGCAGGGCGCTGACCTTGGCGGTGGTGTGGCCGGTGACCCCGGCGGCGATCCGGTCGGCCTCCACCACGGTGACCCGGCGGCCGGCGCGGGCGAGCTCCCAGGCGGTGCACAGGCCCGCGATGCCGCCGCCGACCACCACGACGCCGGTCTCCGTCCCGCTGCCGGGCTCCAGCGGCGGGTGGGTGGTATCGGGGGTGACGGGGGCGGTCGCCAGCCAGTACGACTCGTTGTCGGCGGGGGACGCACTCACGGTCGGCGGCTCCTTCCGGGCTCGGGGCGCACCCCGGTCCCCTCGCCCTCGCCGGAGGGCCCGACCTCGCCCACGCCCTCGGGCGGGCCGGTCTGCTCGGAGTCCGCCTCACCCCTGAGCTGGCCGATGTCGCGGTCCTCCTCGACGGTGTGGACGGCCGACTCCTCCGGGGCCAGGCCCTCGGCCGCGGACTCGTGGGAGAACACGTCCTGATTGGCGGGCCGCTCGCCGAGCGGGTCGTCGCTGAGCTGGCCGGTCTCCTCCTCCGGCGGGCCGGAGGCCCGGGAGGTCTCGCCCACGTCGGGCTCCTCCTCGGCCAGCCGGTCGCCCAGGGGCTTGCCCTCCACCTGCTCGGAATAGGTGGTGCCCCACTCATCGGCGGCCACCGGGCGCTCGCCTGGGACGGGCATCCGCTGCGGGTCGTTCATCCACTCCTGCTCGGGCATGCCGTTCTGCAGGTCGGGGATGCCCTCGTCCTCGGGACGGCCGCCCGGGTCGTAGGGGGCGTCCAGCGCCGAGTCGCCGGGGCTGGGACCGGTGGCGGGCTCTCCCTCGGGCGGCAGGCCGGGAGTCTCCTCGTCGTTGACGGTGGCGTCCTCCTCGGCCAGTTCCGGCCTGCTCTCGTCGCCCGCCGCGGTGGGCTCGTTCTCGTCAGCCATGGTCGGTCTCCCTCCGGGCCCCGGTGTCGGTCAGGGGCGCGCACGCGTCGGTGATCCGGTCGGCTCTCATCGACCCGCCCGGTACCCGCCGGTACCGGGCGGAAACGCGCGGTGCGCCCCGGCCCCTCCCGGATCGCGTCGTTCCGTGGACGGCGCGGCCCGGGCACCCAGGCGCACCGCGTTCGGTGCCGGCCGTGGCACGGCCGCGTCCCGGATCGGCCGGTCGCCCCCCGGGACCCGCGCCGGGTGCGAGCGGTCGCGGTACCCGTGGCCCGCCCCGGAAAACCCCCGCCCGTTTCACCGGACGGGCCGGGGGTACCCACACTGCCGTGACCAGGGATGGAAGCACCGGGGGACTGACCATGGGGGTCGAGGAGGAGTTCCTCCTGGCCGACCCGACCACCGCCCGCGCCGTGCCCGGCGCCCAGGCGGTGCTGCGCCGCGCCCACCACGAGGCGTCCGCCGCCGACGGCTCCGGCTACAAGGCGGAGTTCCTCTCCAGCCAGGTGGAGTCCGCCACCGGGGTGTGCGCCTCCCTGGAGGAGGTCCGCAGGGAGCTGGCGGAGGACCGCGCCCGGCTGGTGGACGCCGCCCGGGAGGAGGGCCTGCTGCTGCTGTCCTCCGGGGCGGCCGTGCTGAGCGACGGACGTCCTCCGGTGGCCGAGGGGGAGCGCTTCCGCCGTATCTCGGAGCTCTTCGCCGACATCGTGGACGACTACCAGGTGTGCGGCTGCCACGTCCATGTGGGCGTGCCGGACCGCGAGACGGCGGTGGCCGTGGTCAACCGGGTGCGCCGCTGGCTGCCGACGCTGCTGGCCCTGTCGGTCAACTCCCCGTTCTGCGAGGGACGCGACCGCGGCTACGCCAGCTGGCGCATGATGGAGCAGCTGCGCTTCCCCGCCGCCGGGATGCCTCCCCGCTTCCCCGATGCCGCCTTCCACGACGCGGAGGTGGAGCGGCTGGTCTCCTACGGCGCGCTGATCGACGACCGGATGAGCTTCTGGCTGATGCGCCCCTCCCCGTGGCTGCCCACGGTGGAGTTCCGGGTCGCGGACGCGGCGGCCACCGTCGACGACGCGGTGCTCCAGGCCGCGCTCGGGCGGGCCCTGGTGCGCCGGGCCCTGGCCGAGCTGGAGGCGGGAGTGCCGGAGCCGGAGCTGGACGAACGGGCGGCCAGGGCCGCGGTGTGGGCCGCGGCGCGCTACGGGCTGCGGGGCCACGGCGTCGACCCGGTCACCCGCGCCCGCGTGCCGGCCGGCGAACTGCTGGACGCGCTGCTGCGGCACGTCGCGCCCGCCCTGGAGGAGACCGGCGACACCGAGGCCGTACGGGGGCTGCTGGAGGTGGTGCGCGAGGACGGCACCGGGGCCGAGAGGCAGCGGCGCGCCTGGGCGCGGGGCGGCCCCCGGGCGGTGGTGGAACTGCTGGCCGCCCAGACCGACGCGAGGGAGCACAAACGAGCATGACGACCACCGCCGGTACGGCCTGCTTTGCCACTGGCGCCCCCTCGGGCGCCGTCACAGCCGAACTCCCCTCACCTCGCGGCGAGTTGAGCGCCGCTGTGCTGAATGCCCTGACCGCCGCGCCGCCCGCGCGGCTGCCGTCCTCCCTCGGGGCGGCGGTGGAGGGTGCCGACCCGTACGGCGAGGACCTGCATCTGGCCCTGTACGTCTGCTACGAGCTGCACTACCGGGGCTTCGCGGGAGTGGCGGCCGAATGGGAGTGGGACCCGGACCTGCTGCGGCTGCGCGCCGGCCTGGAGCGGGTCTTCCTGACCGCCCTGCGCCGCGACACCCTCACCGGCACGGCCTCGGACTCGGACGTCGCCGCCGCGCTGGAGCCGCTGCTGGTGGAGCCGGCCGAGGGCGGCGGGGTGTCGGACTTCCTGCTGCGCGAGGGCGAGTGGTGGCAGATGCGGGAGTACATCGCGCACCGCTCGGTCTACCACCTCAAGGAGGCCGACCCGCACGCCTGGGTCATCCCCCGCCTCGACGGCCAGGCCAAGGCCTCGCTGGTGGCGGTGGAGTACGACGAGTTCGGCGGGGGCCGCGGGGAGCGGGTGCACGCGCGGCTGTTCGCGGACCTGATGGCGGGCGCGGGCCTGGACCCGTCCTATCTGCGCTACCTCGACGACGTGCCCGCCCCGATCGTCGCCGGGGTGAACCTGATGTCGCTGTGCGGGCTGCACCGGGCCCTGCGCGGCGCGCTGGTGGGCCACTTCGCGGCGGCCGAGATCAGCACCGCGCCCAGCGCCCGGAAGATGGCCAGGGCGCTGGAGCGGATGGGCGCCGCGCCCGAGTGCGTGCTGTTCTTCACCGAGCACATCGAGGCGGACGCCGTGCACGAGCAGGTGATGCGGCGGGACGTCATCGGCGATCTGCTGGCGCGTGAGCCGGAGCTGGCCGCCGACGTGGTGTTCGGCATCCGCGCCACCGAGCTGCTGGAGGAGCGTCTGGCGGACCGCCTGCTGAGCGCCTGGCGCGCGGGCGCCACCTCGCTGCGGCGCCCGCTGGACGCCTGAGCGCCGGGCGCCCGGAGCGGGTCCGGGGGCGGAAGGCGGGCATCTGAAGGAGGGCCGGGGCGGCCGCGGTCAGCCCCGGCCCTCCTCCGTGCCCGTGTCCGCGCACGGGCCCGCCGGCTCCGCGTCCGCGGTCGCGGCGTCCGTCGCGGGCCTCGGGCGGCGCTCCCTGCGGCGGTGGCTGGTGTCGCACCACGGATAGCGGTGGCTGCGGCGGCAGGTGCACAGGGCGACCGTGAAGCGGTCGGAGCGGGCGACCCGGCCGCCGGGGAGGGCGACCTCCACCGGGCCCTCCACCAGCACCGGACCCTCGGGATCGATCACCACGCGCCTGGCGCGGTCCTCATCGGCGGGTTCAGGGACGGTCGGCACGGACCACCACCAGTTCCTCGGTGCACTGGCCCGGGGCGATCAGTCCCCGCTCCTCCAGCCAGGCGGCGCGCCCGCGCAGTACCGGGCCGAACGGGATGGTGGTGCGGGCCACCACGGACGACTTCAGCCCCTGCCCGCGCAGCAGGTCCAGTGTGGCCCCGGTGCCGCACAGCTCGGAGTGGACCATCAGCATGGTGCCGCCCGGCGCCAGCAGCGCGGGCGCGTACGCGCACAGCCGGTCCAGCACCGCGCGGCCGTCCGGCCCCCCGTCCCAGCACATCGCCGCGCCCCTGCGGGGCGGTTCGCTCCGCGGGGAGGGCACGTACGGCGGGTTGGTGAGGACCACGTCGAAGGGGCGCCCGTGCTCCGCCTCGGTCAGGGCGTCGGCGAGGTCGCCGCGCCGCACGACCAGCGGCAGCCGGTGCAGCCAGGCGTTGCAGCGGGCGGCGAGCACGGCCCGGGACGAGGCGTCCAGCGCCACCGCCTCGTCCGCACCCATCCGCAGGGCGGTCATGGCGAGTACCCCGGTGCCCGTGCAGAGGTCCAGGACGCGGGCGCCGGGAGCGAGCGCGGCGTCGTGCAGCGCCCGCCTCAGCAGCCAGGTGTCGTCCTGCGGCGCGTACACCCCGGGGGGCCTGAGCAGCAACATGAACACCGGATACCTCGTTTGTCCCTCCCCTAACGTGCCCGTCCGGGCGGCCGGGACGGGGACTGGTCCGGCCCGGACCGGGGTACCCGGCCGGTCCCCTGCGGAAAGAGGTGGAGACCGATGAAGGCAGTGGTCTGGCACGGCCGGCGCGACGTACGGGTGGACGAGGTCCCCGATCCGGCGGTCCGTGAGCCGACGGACGCGGTGGTGCGGATCACGTCGAGCGGGCTGTGCGGCTCCGACCTGCACCTGTACGACGTGCTGACCCCGTTCATGACGGAGGGCGACATCCTCGGGCACGAGCCGATGGGCATCGTGGAGGAGGTCGGTCCCGAGGTGCCGGACCTCTCCCCGGGCGACCGCGTGGTGATGCCGTTCCAGATCGCCTGCGGCACCTGCTTCATGTGCTCGCAGGACCTCCAGACCCAGTGCGAGACCACCCAGAACCGCAGGTTCGGCACCGGTGGCTCGCTGTTCGGCTACACCAAGCTCTACGGCCAGGTGCCCGGCGGCCAGGCCCGGTACCTGCGGGTGCCGCAGGCGCACTACGGGCCTGTCAAGGTGCCCGAGGGGCCCGCGGACGACCGCTTCCTGTACCTGTCGGACGTGCTGCCGACGGCCTGGCAGGCGGTGGCCTACGCGGACGCTCCCAAGGGCGGCTCGCTGGTCGTGCTGGGCCTGGGGCCCATCGGCGACATGTGCTGCCGGATCGCGCTGCACCTGGGGGTGGAGAAGGTGATCGGCGTCGACCTGGTGCCCGAGCGGCTGGAGCGGGCCCGGGCCCGCGGTGTGGACGTGCTGGACCTCACCGAGCACGACGACATCGCCGACGCCGTCCGGGAGAGGACCGGCGGGCGCGGTGCGGACGCCGTCATCGACGCGGTGGGCATGGAGGCCCACGGCAGCGCGGTCGCCCAGGTGGCGCAGAAGTCGACCGGGCTGCTGCCCAGGAAGATCGCCGAGAAGCTGATGACCACGGCGGGCGTGGACCGGCTGGCCGCCCTCCAGCTCGCCATCGACGCGGTGCGGCGCGGCGGCACCATCTCGATCATCGGCGTCTACGGCGGGATGACCGACCCGCTGCCGATGCTCACCCTGTTCGACAAGCAGATCCAGCTGCGCATGGGGCAGGCCAACGTGCGGCGCTGGGTGCCGGAGATCATGCCGCTGCTGACGGACGAGGACGTGCTGGGCGTGGACGACTTCGCCACCCACCACGTGCCGCTGGAGAAGGCCCCCCAGGCGTACGAGATGTTCCAGAAGAAGGCCGACGGCGCGGTGAAGGTCGTGCTGCGGCCGTAGGGTGCGCCTCCCTTCGCCTTCCCCGGCCTCCCGGCGGGGTGGCGCGGGCCGAGGAGCGTGTACTCACGGCCCGTGCCGCCCTCCCGCTCCCGCGCTCCTCCCCCGCTCGCGCCTGCGGCGCACCAGGACGATGATCAGGTCGATCACGCCCACCACGGTCAGCGCGGCGCAGAGCCAGGCGATGGTGCGCAGCGAGTCCGCGCCGGGGACGTCGCCCGGCCCCGAGTCCGCCGCCCACAGGGCGAAGAACACCGTCCCGGCCAGGAAGAGCGGGATGTACACGATGGACAGCAGCAGCCGCAGCCCCAGTGGGCTGCGGGCCGTCACGGGCTCGGTGCCGGTGCGCGACCGGCCGGGGATCCGCATACGGGTGCACCTCCTCGGCTGGGATTCCGCGAGGTCCTTCAGGGGTCTCCGGGCTCCTCGGGAGGCCTTCGGTTCCCGGTCCCCGGCCGCCCCGGGTACCCGCCGCCGCCGCGGGCCATGCCGCCGCGCCGGGGTTCATGGGCGCGGGCGGCGCTGTTGCCGCGGCCTCCGCCCGCTGACAGGGTTTCCGGGGTCCGAGCGTTCCCGGATACCACGGAGGCTTCATGCCCGTCCGGCCTGTCCGCCACACCCGTCACTCCTGTTGCCCGCGCTTGCCGTTCCGCCGCCGCGCCGGTACCGCGGGGGTGCTGGCGCCGACGCTGCTCATGACGCTGGTCCTGGCGCTGCCGGCGCCGCTGCTCGCACCGACCGCCGCGGCGCGGGCCGCCGACACCGGCCGGGAGCCGCCGCCGAAGCGGCCCGTCGCCACCGGATACGGCGGCGCGGTCTCCAGCGTCGACCCGTACGCCTCCCGCGCCGGTCTGGAGGTGCTGCGCGCGGGCGGCAACGCGGTGGACGCCGCCGTGGCCACCGCGGCGGCGCTCGGCGTCGTCGAGCCCTACTCGGCGGGCGTCGGGGGCGGCGGCTACCTCGTCCATCACGAGGCGCGCACCGGCCGCGTCCACACCCTCGACGGCCGGGAGACCGCCCCGGCCGCCATGCGGCCGGACGCCTTCCTCGATCCGGCCGACGGGAAACCCATCCCCTTCGACGAGGCGGTCAACTCCGGTCTGTCGGTGGGAGTTCCCGGCACCCCTGCGACCTGGGAGGCGGCCCTGGACAGATGGGGGACGGTCTCCCTGGCCCGGGCGCTGCGGCCCGCCGTCCGCCTGGCCGAGCACGGTTTCACCGTGGACGAGGAGTTCCGCGCCCAGACGGCGCTCAACGAGGACCGCTTCCGCGACTTCACCCCCACCGCCGAGCTGTTCCTGCCCGGAGGTGAACTGCCCGAGGTGGGCTCGCGGTTCCGCAACCCCGGTCTCGCCGGCACCTACCGGCTGCTGGCCCGCGAGGGCGCGGACGCACTCTACGAGGGGCGGCTCGCCCGCGAGATCGCCGCCACCGTGCGCAGGCCGCCCGTCGCGCCGGGCGCCGACCGCAGGGTGCGGCCGGGTCTGATGACCGCCGGCGACCTCGCGCGGTACCGCGTACTGCGGCAGAGGCCGACGAGGGTGGACTACCGGGGCCTGGAGGTGTACTCCATGGCCCCGTCCTCCTCCGGGGGCACCACCACCGGCGAGGCGCTGAACATCCTGGAGGGCTTCGGCCTCGCCGGGATGGACCGCGCCCAGGTCCTCCACCACTACCTGGAGGCGAGCCGCGTGGCCTTCGCCGACCGCAACCGCTGGGTGGGCGACCCGGCGTTCTCCGAGGTGCCCGCCGAGGAACTGCTCTCGGAGCGCTTCGCCAAGGAACGGGCCTGCCTGATCGACCCGGACCGGGCGCTGACCAGCCCGCTGGCGCCCGCCGATCCGCGCGACCCGGACTCCTGGGACTGCTCCGCGGGCCGGGGCGGCGGCGAGGGGTACGAGGGCCCGTCCACCACCCATCTGGTCACCGCCGACCGCTGGGGCGACGTGGTGTCGTACACGCTCACCATCGAGCAGACCGGCGGCTCGGCCATCACCGTGCCCGGCCGGGGCTTCCTGCTCAACAACGAGCTGACGGACTTCGACTTCACCCCCCTGTCGAAGGACGTGGCCGGCCCGAACCTGCCCGGCCCGGGCAAGCGGCCGCGCAGCAGCATGGCGCCCACGATCGTGCTGGAGGACGGCCGTCCGCTGCTGGCGCTGGGCTCGCCGGGCGGCTCCACCATCATCACCACCGTGCTGCAGACCCTGCTCAACCGGATCGACCTGGGCATGACGCTGCCCGAGGCGGTAGCCGCGCCGCGGCTGTCGCAGCGCAACACCACCGCCACGTCGGCGGAGCCGGCCTTCCTGGAATCCGCCGCCGAGCGGGCGCCGCTGGAGCGGCTGGGCCACCGGTTCGCCCTTCCGCCCCCGGCGTTCACCCCGTCGCCGGAGATCGGCGCGGTCGCGGCGCTGGAGGTCCTGCCCGACGGGCGGGTGCGGGCCGTCGCCGAGCCGGAGCGGCGCGGCGGCGGTTCGGCGATGGTGGTCCGCCCCTCCCGCTGACGCCCCCGCGCCGGTCAGGTCCCGCGCCCCCCTCCGCCCCCCGTCCCCCCCCCGCCGGCGACCGGGGGCGCGAGCCGCTCCGCCAGTTCGTCCACCGTGAGGGTGGACCGCTCCACCGCGCCGGTGCGGTAGGCGATCCGGCCGACGATCTGGCCGAGGACGGGCACGGTGGTCAGCTGGAAGACCGCGATGAGCAGCAGCAGACCGGCGTACGGCAGGGGCACCCGCAGGGCCGCCCCGATCAGGATCAGCAGCAGGCCCAGGTTCTGCGCCTTGGCAGCGGCCTGGAGCCGGGTGACGGTGTCCGGGAAGCGCACCAGTCCGACGCCTCCCAGCAGGCAGAAGACGGCACCGCACAGCAGCAGGACGGCCGTGGCGGCCTCCAGGGCCGTCTCGACGAACGCGTTCACCGCATGTCCTCCCGCTCCTCGGCGAGCCGCGCCGCCGTCACCGATCCGATGAAGCCGAGCAGCGCCAGCACAAGCAGGACGAGCACGGCCGAGGTGTACCCCCACACCGCCACGGCCACGGCGGCCCCGGCGACGACCGTCGTCACCAGGATCTCCACCGCCACGATCCGGTCCAGCGCGTGCGGGCCGCGCACCAGGCGGTAGGTCACCATCACGGCGGTGACCGCGAGCAGGGCCAGGGCGACGGTCGCGACCACGCTCACCTCTGCTCCTCCTCTCCCCCGTATCCCGGCTCCCGCCGGTTCGGGTCACCCCGCATCCCGGCGGGACCGATGGTCCGCACCACCCACCGCTCGGCCGCCGCGACCTCGCCGCGGCGGCGCTCCACCTCCCGGGTGTCACGGGCGGGCAGCGCGTGCACGTAGAGCCGCCGCCGGTCCCGGTCGACCTCCAGCACGAGAGTGCCCGGAGTCAGCGAGGCCATGTTGGCGGTGGCGGCGATCATCAGGTCGCTCTCCGACCGCAGCGGTACCTCCAGCACCGCGGCCCGCACCCGCGGGCCGCGCCGTACCGCCTCCAGTGCCACGGCGACGGCCGATCCGACCAGTCCGGCCAGCAGGTGCGCGGGGAAGAGGAGCAGCCACAGCGGGTGGAGCCTCGCCCGCCGGGCGATCGAGGGCAGCGGGAAGAGGACCACCACCAGCAGGGCCACCACCGCCCCGCCCACCAGCACGACCGGGCTCACCGACCCCCACAGCACGATCCACAGCACCCACAGCCACAGGGCCAGGGGCCACTGCCGGGACGTCCTGTGCGGGGGGCCGCCCCGAACCCCCGGAGTGCTCGTGTTCCCCTCCGCCTGGTCGTCGTCCACCGGGCTCATCCGGCCCTCCCGTCCGAATCGCCGAGTACGGCCTCCTGGTACGTACGGCGCTCCAGAAGATCGACCGCCGCCCGTTCACTGAGCCGTGCCAGCGGCCCGGCGCCCACCGCCACCACCACGCCGATCAGCACGGCGCCGGCCGTCGCCCCGGACATCAGCCGCACCCCCTTCGTACGCTCTCGCGCGGGGGGCGGGCGCTCACCGCCGGCGGCGAACGCCGCCCGCCATACCCGGGCCATCACGTACAGGGTCAGGAGGCTGGTGAGCAGGGCCGCGGCCAGCAGTGCCAGGACGGCCGCTCCTCCCTGTGCCACGCCGGCCTGGAGCAGGGCGAGTTTGGCCACGAAGCCGGACAGCGGTGGGATCCCGGCCAGGCTGAGGGCGGCGAGTGCGAACAGCCCGGCCAGCAGCCCGGGCGCCGGCGCCGTCCGGGCCAGCCGGGACAGTGTGGCCGTGCCGCTCCAGCCGACCACCAGGCCGGCGATCAGGAACAGCGCGGCCTGTGCCGCGATGTGGTGGACGGCGTACAGGACGGTCCCGGTGAGTCCGCCGACGGTGTACAGCGACAACCCGAAGAGCATGAACCCGATGTGGCTGACCAGCACGAAGGACAGCAGCCGGTTGACGTCGTGCTGGGCGACGGCGCCCATGATGCCCACCAGGAGCGTCAGCGCCGCCGCGACCAGCAGCGGAGTCCAGGTGTCCGAGCGCGGGAAGAGCAGTGTCTGGGTGCGCACCATGGCGTACAGGCCGACCTTGGTCAGCAGTGCCGCGAGCACGGCGGTGATCGGTGCCGGGGCGGTCGGGTAGCTGTCCGGCAGCCAGAAGTGGAGGGGGACCATGGCGGCCTTGATGCCGAAGACGATCAGCAGCAGCAGACTGAGCACGCTGCGGAGCCCCTCGGGGAGCCCGGGGACGCGGTCGCCGAGGTCGGCGAGGTTGACCGTGCCGGTGGCCGCGTAGATCAGCCCGATGGCGGTGAGAAACAACAGCGAGGACAGCAGGCTGGTGATGGTGTACGTCATCCCGGCCCTGATGCGGCCCTCCCCGGCGCCCAGGTTGATCAGCACGTAGGAGGAGGCGAGCATCAGCTCGAAGGCCACGAACAGATTGAACAGGTCGCCGGTGAGGAAGGCCAGCGCGACCCCGGCCACCAGCAGCAGGTACGCCGGATGGAAGGGGGTGCGGGGCAGATCCCCCTCGGCGGTTCCCTGGCCGATGGCGAAGACCAGCACGGCCAGGGACACCGCCAGCGCCACCACCAGCAGCAGCGCCGACAGCCGGTCCGCCACCAGGGCGATCCCGGCCGGCGCCGGCCAGCCTCCGACGGAGAGCACCAGCGGACCGCGCCGGTCGGCGAGCACCAGCAGTACGGCGGAGACGGCCAGCACCGCCGTCAGGGTCCCGGTGCCCAGGATCCGCTGGGCCGCGGCGCTGCGCCACACGGCCAGGGACAGGCCCGCCGCCAGCACCGGCAGCAGGACGGGGGCGATCAGCAGCCAGCCGGTCACGACTCCAGCACCTCCTCTCCCACCCTGCGGTCCTCGACGTCATCACGGACCTCGTCGTGGCCCTGGAGCCGCCAGCTGCGGTGGACGAGCGCGAGCAGCAGGACGGTGATGCCGAAGGTGATGACGATGGCGGTGAGCGCCATGGCCTGCGGCAGCGGGTCGGCGAACGTCTCCGGCGCGTGCCCCTCCCCGGTGATGGGGGGCTCGCCCGGAGGGCCCGCGGCCAGCAGCACCAGCAGGTTGGTGCTGTGGCCCAGCACCAGGAAGCCGAACAGCAGGCGCATCAGGGAGCGCTGCAGCAGCAGATGGAAGCCGACGGCGAACAGGCCGCCCACCACCAGGGCCGACGTCAGGTCGAGTGCTCTCATCAGGCGCGGCTCCCGGTCGCGGTGGCGGGTGTGTCGGGTGTGTCGGGTGTGCCGCCGGATCCCCCGGCGGCTTCCTCGGGGGTCTCCTGCGCGGGCCCGACCGAGGACAGCAGCTTCAGACAGACGCCGGTGACCAGCAGGTACACCCCGGTGTCGAAGACCAGGGTGGTGGCCGGCTCCACGTGGCCGAGCACCGGCAGCGTCACGCTCACGAGCGCGCCGCCCAGCGGTTCGCCGCCGAAGGCCGACGGCGCCAGTCCGGCGGTCACCGCGAGGGCCAGCCCGCCACCGGCCACCAGCCGGGGGTCGAGGGGAACGGCGAACGCGCTGTCGGCCCGTCCGCCCACCAGGTAGCGCAGGGTGAACGCCTGGCCGGCCACCAGCCCTCCGGCGAAACCGCCACCGGGGCGCAGGTGCCCGGAGTAGAGCAGGTAGAGCGAGAGCACCAGGACGGACGGGAACAGCAGCCGGGCCAGGACCTCCAGCAGCAGGGACCGGTCGTGGGCGGGCAGCTCCCGTGCCTCGGGCAGCCACTGCTCGTGCGGCAGGGCCCAGCGGGCGGTGGGCTCGTGGCGGTCCGCGGCCGGCGGCCTGGCGCGGATGGTCGCGTCCCTGCCGCCCAGCACCCCGATCAGGGCGCCCACCCCGATCGCCGTCACCAGCAGCACGGCGATCTCGCCGAGGGTGTCCAGGGCCCGGAAGTCCACGATGATGGCGTTGACGACGTTGTGGGCCCCGGCCTCCTCCACATGCTCGGTGTAGAACTCGGACACGGCCGGCTCCCGGCGGGCGGTGGAGACGGCCAGGGCGAGGACCGCGACAAGTGCGCCGGTGGCCGTGGCCACTGCCAGGCGCAGCCGGCGTACGCGGCGGGATCCGGTCCGGGCGCCGAGTTCGGCCGGCAGTCCGCGCAGCACCAGCACGATGACCACCAGGGTCAGCGTCTCGATGAGGAACTGGGTGAGCGCCAGGTCCGGGGCGCCCTGGACCAGGAACAGCCCGGCGACCCCGTAACCGACCGCGCCGGCCAGCAGGGTGGCCGCCAGCCGGTGCCGGACAGCCGCGAGCGCCAGTGCTGTGGTCAGTACGACGGCCGCCAGCGGCACCTGGACGGCCGAGCTCCACAGCGGCGGGGCGGGCAGCGGGACGTCCCTCAGCAGCAGGGCGGCCCCGGGCACCAGCAAAACGGTCGCCAGCAGCACGGTGAGGTAGACCGGAAGGGAGCCGACCTGGGTGCGGCGGGTCAGCCATGTAGCCGCCCCGTCGAGGCCTCGGACCGTCCGCCGGTAGCCCTCCTGCGTGTCGGGAGCGCGGAGGGACCTGTCGCGCAGCGCCGCCAGGGAGGGGCGCAGGCGGTACAGCAGGAGACCGGCGGCCAGGGCGGCGGCGGAGAGCAGCAGGGCGGGACTCGGCCCGTGCCAGAGCGCGAGGTGGTACGGCTCGTCGGGGGACGGCAGGCGGTCGGCGTAGGGCTCGGTGAGGGTCTCGGTGCCCGGGTACCACACGCCCAGGAGCAGGGTGGCCGCCACCAGGGCGGCGATGGGCGCGGCCATGCCGAGCGCCCGGTCTCCGGGGTCCTCCT
Source organism: Streptomyces sp. ATLC9 (assembly GCF_057196705.1). NCBI lineage: Bacteria > Bacillati > Actinomycetota > Actinomycetes > Kitasatosporales > Streptomycetaceae > Streptomyces > Streptomyces sp. ATLC9. The sequence continues at coordinate 20,794 of NZ_JBXUOY010000057.1, forward strand.
GCGGCGTCGGCTCCGCGCCGGGCCGGCTCGCGAACGCGCCCCACAGATAGCGGGCGGCGTAGGTCACGGTGAGCGCGGAGCCGGCCACCAGGGCGGCCAGCGTCCATTCCTCGCCCGTACCGGGACCGTGCCGGGCCGCGTTCCAGAAGGCGTCGAGGTACGCCTCGTGGCCCAGGTAGCCGGCCAGCGGCGGCAGCCCGGCCATGGAGGCGGCGGCGAGCGCGGCCAGGGCCAGCAGGACCGGTCTGCGGCGGCCCAGACCGGAGAGCCGGCCGATCTCGCGGGTGCCGGTGTGGTGCTCGACCAGGCCGGTGATCAGGAACAGCGACGCCTTGAAGGTGGCGTGTGCCAGCAGCATCACCTCGCCGGCCAGCGCGGAGTTGCGGGTGCCGTAGCCGAACAGCACGAGGAGGAGTCCGAGTTCGCTGATGGTGCCGTAGGCCAGGACGCGTTTGAGGTCGCTCTCCCACAGCGCCCGCCAGGCGCCGAGGACCAGCGACAGCAGGCCGACGGTCAGCACCAGGGGGCGCCAGGGCTCGGTGTCGGCGAAGCCGGGAGCCAGCCGGGCCGTCAGATAGACGCCGGCCTTGACCATGGCGGCGGCGTGCAGATAGGCGCTCACCGTGGTGGGCGCGACCATCGCGGCGGGCAGCCAGCCGTGCAGGGGGAACTGCGCCGACTTGGTGAAGACCCCGGCCAGGACGAGCACCAGCGCGGCGGGGACGTATCCGCCGTCCGGGGGATCGGCGACCAGTTCCGAGATCCGGTAGGTGCCGGCCGCCTCCCCCAGCATCACGAAGCCCAGCAGCATGGCCAGGCCTCCGCCGGTGGTGACGACCAGGGCCTGCTGGGCGGCCTCGCGGTGCTCCCGGGTCCTGCCCCGGCCCGCGATGAGCAGGAACGACACCACGGTGGTCAGTTCCCAGAAGACGTACAGGACCAGCAGGTTGTCGGCGGTGACCAGCCCGAGCATGACGCCGGCGAAGGCGAGCAGCAGGGCCGACTCGCGGCCGTGCCCCTCGGAGGTGTAGCGGGCGCCGTAGACCAGGACGGCGGCTCCGACACCGCTGACGATCCCCGTCATCAGCAGTGAGAGCGCGTCCAGCCGCAGGACGACCTCCAGACCCAGCGAGGGCGCCCAGCCGAAGTGCTCCACGGGCGCGTCCCCGTCGAGCACGGAAGGGGCGAGCGCCGCCGCCCAGACCAGCGTGGCCAGCGGCACCAGGGCGGCCACCCACCACACGGCACGCCCGGCGCGCGGCGCGAGGACGGGGAGGACGGCGGCCACGGCGGCGTGGGCGGCGATCAGAACCAGCAAGGGCACTCCCGGGTGAACCGCGCATCAGCGAACAGAGCGTACATAAACGGATGTGTGCCGCGTGGCTGTACACCCGTCCGTGGCACGGTCGCGCCGGGGGCCGGGACGCGGGCCCGGGTGAGACCGCGTCAGCCCTCCGCCCGCGCGCACACCTCGCACAGCGCCCGGCGGGCCCGCGGCGTCTGGGTGACCTGGCCCATCCCCCGCGGCTCGCTGACGAGCTCGGACTCGATCCGCAGGTGTCCGGGGCACAGTCCCACATGACAGCGCGAACACACCGCGACGGCGGTGGTGTCGCGGTCCCGTGTCAGGCACTCGTAGCAGTTCATGGCCTCGGTCCGTTCCCGTCCGGCGGGGGGCCGCGCGGCCCCGGGGACTCCTCCGGTTCGCGGACGCGTGCGCCCGGTCGTTCGGCCCGGTCCGCGCGCTCGCGGGGAGCGGGCGGGGCTCCTCGTGATCACCGGTTCGGCGCAGTGGCGGAAGAGGGACGCCGGTACGACGACCGGCCGGGCCGTGCCGTACACCGCACGGGCCGTCGGAAGAGCGATAGCCAGCCGGACCGGGACCGGCGACGGCACCGACGGCGGGCTGAGCACCACCCCTCACCCTCCCTCCTTTCGCACTTCGCGCAGTACCCGGGGCACAGGTGTGGAAACACCGGGTGTGCAGCGGTTCCCGCTCCGGCGGCGTCCACCGCGTCCGGGCCGCCACCGGGTCCCGCCGGGCCGTTTCCCCGGGGAGCGCGCGGGTACTCCGCGCCGGGCCACAGCACGTGTCGTGAGGAGGAGCGAGATGGCTGGACGGGGCACATCGCCGGGCGCCGCCGCGGAGGAGGACGTGGTGGCCCTGCTGACGCGGCGGCACGACGAGATCCGGAAGCTGTTCGACGCGGTGGAGAACGCCGCCGGCGACGACGGCGGGTGCCGGACGGCGTTCCGGCGGCTGGTGCGGTCGCTGACCGCGCACGAGATGGCCGAGGAGGAGGTCGTCCACCCGTACGCGCGCGGCGCCGTCGCCGGCGGTGAGGAGATCGTCGCGGCGCGCCTGGAGGAGGAGCGGCGGACCGCGAGGGCGCTGCTGCGCCTGGAGCCGATGGACTGCGCGGGCCCCGGCCGGGCGGCCTTCCTGCGTGAGTTCGCGGCGCTGCGCGAGGAGGCGGAGGCCCACGCGCGCGCCGAGGAGCGGTACGAGTTCCTCCCTCTGGAGGCCGGGAGCGACCCCGAGTGGCGCAGGGCGATGGCCGGGGCCGTGCGGGCCGCGGAGTCGGTGGCGCCCTCCCGCCCGTACCCGGCCGGGGCGCCGGGCGGCGAGGACGCCGCGACGGGACCG
>NZ_JBXUOY010000058.1:0-23272 GCF_057196705.1 Streptomyces sp. ATLC9
GGCCGCCGGCGGCCGGCGCCCCGGTCGCACCCCGCGGCGCCCGCGGCCTTGGACTTCCCCTCGGCCTGCGCGGGAACCACGGGAGCGTGCAGACGCGTGTGGACAACCGCGCTGGTGACGTTGCGGTGCAGTGTGTTCATCTCGCGCCCCCCTTTGTGGAACCGGCCCGCGTGCTCGGGTCCGTGCCGTGTACGCCGAATACACCGAATACACTGCCGGGGCAGTTTCATCGCCGGGTCCCCCGTCTGTCACAGGGGTGTCACAGAGGCCGGGCGGGCCGTGACCCGCCCGTGTTCGCGCTCCGTTCACCGGCCGGTCGAAGTACGGGCACCGGATGAGCCAGAATGGCGCGCGTGCCTTTCCTGTTGCTGATCGAGGACGACGAGGCCGTCCGTACCGCCCTGGAGATGGGGCTGACCCGGCAGGGCCACCGCGTGGTGACCGCTGCCTCGGGCGAGGACGGCCTCAAACTGCTGCGCGAACAGAGGCCCGATCTGATCGTGCTGGACGTCATGCTGCCCGGCATCGACGGTTTCGAGGTGTGCCGCCGCATCCGGCGCACGGACCAGCTGCCGATCATCCTGCTGACCGCGCGCAGCGACGACATCGACGTCGTGGTCGGCCTGGAGTCCGGTGCGGACGACTACGTGGTCAAGCCGGTGCAGGGACGGGTGCTGGACGCCCGCATCCGCGCGGTGATGCGGCGCGGTGAGCGGGAGGCGAACGACTCGGCGACCTTCGGCGCGCTGGTCATCGACCGCTCGGCGATGACGGTGACGAAGAACGGCAGGGACCTCCAGCTCACCCCGACCGAGTTGCGGCTGCTGCTGGAGCTGAGCCGCCGCCCCGGGCAGGCGCTGTCGCGGCAGCAGTTGCTGCGGCTGGTGTGGGAGCACGACTATCTCGGCGACTCCCGGCTGGTCGACGCGTGCGTCCAGCGGCTGCGCGCCAAGGTCGAGGACGTCCCCTCCTCGCCGACGCTGATCCGCACCGTGCGCGGCGTCGGCTACCGGCTGGACCCCCCGGCATGAGCGGGGCGCACGAGGCGGGCGGGCGCCCGGTCGCGATACCCGCGCCCCTGTCCGGGCCCCTGTCGGCGCCCCGGCACGACCGGAACCGCCGGGAGGCGCCGTGAGCGGCTCCCCGGGCGGGATCGCCGGGTCGCTGCGGCTGACGAGCCTGCGGCTGCGGCTGGTGGTGGTCTTCGCGCTGGTCGCGCTGACCGCCGCGGTGGCCGTCTCCGGCATCGCCTACTGGATCAACCGCGACGCCGTCCTGACCCGGGCGCAGAACGCCGCGCTCAACGACTTCCGCGAGTCGCTGGGTGACAGCGCCGGCGCCATGCCCCGCCGGCCGGCCTGCGCCGCACTGCGGGACACGGCCCGCTCCATGGCCAACACCACCCAGCGGTACGAGGTGGTGCTGACCGGGGAGCAGGCCGACGGTTCGCGCTGCGAGGCGGCCTCCGACCCGGAGTTCACCCTGGCGGACGTGCCCCGTGCGCTGCGCTCGGCGGTCGCCGAGAAGCGTCCGCTCGGCGCCGTCAACAAGGCCCCCTACCACCTGTACTGGCAGCGGGTCACGGTGGGCGGCGAGCCGTATCTGGTGGGCGGTGCGACCGTGATCGGCGGCGGGCCGACGGGCTACATGTTCAAGTCGCTCGTCCCCGAGCGTGACGACCTCAACTCCCTGGCCTGGTCGCTGGGGATCGCCACCGCACTGGCCCTGGTCGGCTCCGCCCTGCTGGCGCAGGCCGCCGCCACCACGGTGCTGCGGCCCGTGCAGCGGCTGGGCGAGGCGGCGCGGAGGCTGGGCGAGGGGCGGCTGGAGACCCGGCTGAGGGTGTCGGGGAAGGACGAGCTGGCCGAGCTGTCGAGGACGTTCAACCGCACCGCCGAGGCACTGGAGCAGCGGGTGGCCGAACTGAGTGCCCGCGAGGAGTCCAGCCGCCGCTTCGTGGCGGACATGTCGCACGAGCTGCGCACCCCGCTGACCGCGATCACCGCCGTCACCGAGGTCCTGGAGGACGAGATCGACTCGCTCGACCCGATGATCGCCCCCGCGGTCACCCTGGTCGTCAGCGAGACCCGGCGGCTGAACGACCTGGTGGAGAACCTGATGGAGGTCACCCGCTTCGACGCGGGTACGGCCCGCCTGGTGCTCGACGACGTCGACGTCGCGGACCAGGTGACCGCCTGCATCGACGCCCGGGCCTGGCTGGACGCGGTCGAGCTGGACGCCGACCGCGGCATCACCGCGCGGCTCGACCCGCGCCGTCTGGACGTGATCCTGGCCAACCTGATCGGCAACGCGCTCAAGCACGGCGGCTCCCCGGTGCGGGTGTCGGTGCGCACCCGGGAAGCCCCGGCGGAGGACGCTGGGCCGGGCGAGGGGCCGGGCGAGGACGAGCTGGTCGTACGGGTCGCCGACCGCGGACCCGGCATCCCCGAGGAGGTGCTGCCGCACGTCTTCGACCGCTTCTACAAGGCCAGCGCCTCCCGGCCCCGCTCCGAGGGCAGTGGGCTCGGACTGTCGATCGCCGTGGAGAACGCCCACATCCACGGCGGTTCCATCACCGCCGGGAACGCGCCCGAGGGCGGCGCGGTCTTCACCCTGCGGCTGCCGCGCGACGCCAGCCGTCTCGCGCCGGACCAGGGCCGGGACTCCGACCAGGACCGGAACACGGACCGGGACCCGGACACCGGTCCGGAAGCGGACACCGCCCCGGGCGCGGAGGCCGGCGGGACGCACCGGGAGGACGGACGATGAGCACCACACGCCGTACGGCCCCCGGCCTGCGCGCGACCGCCGCGGCCCTGGCCGCGCTCGCGCTCGGCGGGTGCGGCATACGTTCCACGCCCGTGCCGGTGGACGCCGGCCCGGCGCCGGAGCGCGCCTCGTGCACGGCGCCCGCCGGGGAGGAGCTGCCCCCCGCCGACGGGAACGTCCGGGCGGAGGTCTTCCTCGTCTGCGGCGGCGGCGTCTCGCCGGTGGGGCGCGGCGTGTCGCCGGGCGGCCCGGAGCCCGGCCGGGACACCCGGCTGGAGACGGCCCGCGGACTGCTGGACGAGCTGCGCGGGAATCCCTCCCGAGCCGAACGGGAGGCGGGCTTCAGCAGCTCCGTCCCCGGGGATCTGGAGATCGCCGGGCCCGGGGACGGCGACCCCGGTGGGACGCTGCGGCTGAGCCGGGACCCGGGCGGGCTGCCGTCCTTCGCGCTGGCCCAGATCGTCTGCACGCTCGTGGGCACGGCCGCCGTCGGCCAGGACGGCTCGGTGGTTCTCGGCGGCCCGGCGCGGGACGGCGGGAAGCCCCCGCTGCGCTACTCCTGCACCGAAGCGCTGCGCGACAGCCCGGAGGCGGCGAAGACCGCGGGCACTCCGCTCCGGTAGGCGCGGGGCACCCGCGCACCGCGCCTCCGCGCCCGGTGCGCGTGCCGCGCACCGGCGTGTCCGGAAGGGCGGAACCGCCGTGCGCGCCGTGCGCGTCTGTGTCGTCGTGCAGCGTCATCACCCCGGCGGCTTCGCCGCCCACCGCATCCGCGCAGCGGGGCTCGTACTCCTCGGCTGCCACCTGCTGTTCGTCGGCTGGCTGACGTTGCGCCCCCTGTCCGTTCCCTGGGTCTCCCCCGCGAACCTGCGGCCCTTCGCCTCGATCCACGCCGATCTCGCGGACGGCCCCCGGGCGGTGCTGGAGGGCATCGGCGGCGGGCTGGCCCTGCTGGCCCCGCTGGGGGTGCTGCTGCCGATGGTGTCGGGCCGGGTCACGTCACGGCTGGGTTCGTGGGCGCGTACGGTCTCCACCGCGGCGATGATCTCGCTCGGCATCGAGCTGGTGCAGCCCTCGGTCCCGGGCCAGGTGGCGGACGTGGACGCGCTGCTGCTCAACACCACGGGAGTGGCCCTGGTCCATCTGCTGTGCTACCCGGCGCTGCGTGCCCGGCTGCGCGCGGCGGCGCGGCGGGACGGCTCCGGCGCCCGGCGGTCCGGGTCCCCCGGGAGGGGGGATCAGGGCGTGCCCCCGAGAACTCCCAGGGTCGGAATCGCCCCCTAGAGGGAGGCTTTCACCCCTGTCGCTCGCCTACGGTGGATCTGTCCCCGCCGAACGACGGCGTTCCGTCAAGAGCGAAGGAGTCCCGCCATGGCCGCAATCGTCCGACCCGGTGACGACCGGATGATCGCCGGTGTGTGCGCCGGTCTGGCCCGCCGCTTCGGCGTCGCACCGAACACGATGCGCGCGATCTTCCTGGTCTCCTGCCTGCTGCCGGGACCGCAGTTCCTGCTCTACATCGCCCTGTGGATCCTGCTGCCGGACGAGCGCAGGGCACAGCGCGCGAGTTGGTGACGCGCCCACCGGCGCACACCCCGTACACAGGGGAACGGGCCGCGCTCCGGGGGAAGGCCCGGAGCGCGGCCCGTGGCGCCTCCCGTGGGTGGAGTGGAGGGAGGGGGGAGGCGCCGGAAGGGGAGGAGGGGAAGGCTGCGTCAGCCCAGCAGCTCGCCGGTCCGCAGGGCACCGGTGAGCTCGCCGGTCGGCAGGTTGAGCATCGTCGGCTTCTCGGGCATGCCGAGCGGCAGGCCGCCGAGCAACTCCCGCACCGGGTCCTGCTTCCCGGCGGCGGCCTGCTGCCCCGCCCTGCCCTCGTCGGGGGCGGGCAGCGTACGGGCCTGCCGGGCCGCGTCGGAGGCGGGCAGCGTACGGGCGACCTCCTGCACGGGCAGGCTCTTCAGCGCGCCTCCGGCGGTCTTGCCGAGCCCCAGGGTGTCCGCCGCGGAGGCGGTCCCGGCGCCGGTGGCGGCGAAGGCGGCGCCGAGCACGGCGACACCGATCGTCTTCATCGTTCGCTGCTTCATCAGCTGGTACGTCCTCGTGTGGATGGCTTGAGCGGCCTCGCGAACGTAGCCAGGGCGCCGCGCCGGCCGCAAACACCCGAAAACGGCCGGGCGCGCGCTTCCGCCGCCACGCCCGACCGCCTCCCGCCGCCTCCCCCGGTTGCCTCCGGCCAGGGGAAGCGCCTGGTCACAGGCCCTTGGTGGCGGCCTCCCGGAACAGCCACTCGGCCTTCAGCTCGGCGTATCCGGGCTTGATCACGTCATTGATCATGGCCAGACGTTCATCGAAAGGGATGAACGCGGACTTCATCGCGTTGACGGTGAACCACTGCATGTCGTCCAGCGTGTAGCCGAACGTCTCCACCAGGTGCCCGAACTCGCGGCTCATGCCGGTCCCGCTCATCAGCCGGTTGTCGGTGTTGACGGTGACGCGGAAACGCAGCCGCCTCAGCAGCCCGATGGGGTGCCCGGCGTACGAGGAGGCCGCCCCGGTCTGGATGTTGGAGGTGGGGCACAGCTCCAGCGGGACCCGCTTGTCGCGCACGTACGCCGCCAGCCGTCCCAGCTTCACCGTCCCGTCGTCGGCGACGTGGATGTCGTCGATGATGCGCACCCCGTGGCCGAGCCGGTCGGCGCCGCACCACTGGAGCGCCTGCCAGATGGACGGCAGCCCGAACGCCTCGCCGGCGTGGATGGTGAAGTGGTTGTTCTCGCGCTTGAGGTACTCGAAGGCGTCCAGGTGGCGGGTGGGCGGGTGACCCGCCTCGGCGCCCGCGATGTCGAAGCCGACGACGCCCGCGTCCCGGTACCGGTTGGCCAGTTCGGCGATCTCCAGCGAGCGGGCGGCGTGCCGCATGGCGGTGAGCAGGACGCCGACGCGGATGCGGTGCCCGGCCTCGCGGGCCCGGCGCTCGCCCTCGCGGAGGCCCTCGTTGACGGCCTCGACGACCTCCTCCAGCTTCAGCCCCGCCTCCAGGTGCTGCTCGGGGGCGTAGCGCACCTCGGCGTAGACCACGCCGTCGGCGGCCAGGTCCTCGGCGCACTCGGCCGCGACCCTCACCAGCGCCTCGCGCGTCTGCATCACCGCGCAGGTGTGGGCGAAGGTCTCCAGGTAGCGCTCCAGCGAACCGGAGTCGGCGGCCTCGCGGAACCAGGTGCCCAGCGCCCCGGGGTCGGTCTCGGGCAGGCCGCCGTATCCGCACTCGCGGGCGAGTTCGGCGACGGTGGCCGGACGCAGGCCGCCGTCGAGGTGGTCGTGGAGCAGCACCTTGGGGGCGCGGCGGATCTGGTCCGGGGTGGGGGTGGTGGTGACAGTCTCGCTCGTCATTGCCGCACTCTAGCGCCTACGCGCGTAGATATCACCCTTGGGCGGTTCTCGCACCCGTCCGCACACCGCCCGCGCGCACTCCCGGGTCTTTCGATACCCAATGGTGACCGCCCGGCACCGCCCGTACACCCCGGCTTCTGCCATCGTTTTTGCCGTGACTCGGCAGGCGTTGCCGCGGCGGGATGCGCGGCTGGGGCGGGCGTTCGGAGACGACCACGCGGTACAGGGCGTGGCCTTGCTGCTCCCGGGAGGGACGGCCGCGGGCACGCGCGGCCGCTCCCGCCGGGCCGCGGCCGCGATGCTGCCGCTGGCGCGGCGGCTGGTGCGGGCGGGAGCGGGGCACGAGGTGGCCGCGCACGTCCTCCACTACCGCCACCGCGGCTGGAACGGCGCGGACGCCCACCCCGTGCGGGACGCCGAGTGGGCGCTGGAGGAGATCGCACGCCGCTACGGCGACGTCCCGGTGTGCCTGGTGGGCCGGGACATCGGCGCCCGGGCGGCGCTGCGGGCCGCGGGCCACCCGGCGGTGGTCTCCGTCCTGGCCCTGGCCCCCTGGCTGCCGAGGGAACGCGAGGACGGCCGCGAGGAACCGGTGCGGCAGCTCGCCGGCCGGCGGGTGCTGATCGTGCACGGCACGGACGACGAGCACACCGGCCCGGACCTGTCCTACCGGCTGGCCGTGCGGGCCAAGAAGATCAACCCGGACGTCTGCCGCTTCGAGGTCCACACCGACGGCCACGCACTGCGCCAGCACCGCTCGGAAGTCCTCGCCCTGGCCGAGGACTTCGCCCTGAGCACCCTGTGCGACCGGGACTTCGCCCGCCCGGTGGCCGACGCGCTGGCGGCCCCGCCGCCGCTGGGCCTGCGGATGCCGCTGGCGGCCGGCTTCGGCCTCTCCCTGCGCCACTGAGCTTGTTCTTTCTCTTCCGGCCTCGAACGGTGTCTCGTACTGAGTCGCTCACCTGGGATTCGGCGGGCACAGGGGCGGGCGTCGCGGCACGGCTGGCCGCGAGGTGGTAAACCGGCACAGGCGGCACTCGCATGGGCCGCCGCAGCGTCGGCGGGGCCCATGCGAGTGCTGGTTTACTCCGCCGGAGGCGCGTAGCTCGGGTTCTCCCACACGAAGTTGATTTTGTTGCCTTCGGGGTCCGGCAGCTCCGCCATCTTGATGAAGTCGAGATCCTGGATCTCACCGCAGGTCACGCCCGCGCTCGCGAGGCTAGCGATGTGGGAGTCGATGTCCTCGACCCCGATGACGATGCTCGTCCTGCCGGCCGTCTCCGGGTCATAAGCGACCTGGATCCACCCGTTGTCGACGAGCTGCCACTCCGCGACGCCCTCCATAGGCTCGATGTCGGGACCGCGTCCGATCCACTGCTTGTACCAGGCGACTGCAGCGGCGTGATCGGTCACTGGCAGGACCGCGTTGACATTCTTGAAGCTCGGCACGGCGGGAAGCCCCTTCAGATGTTATGTGCTGATTCTCAGGCAACGAAAGGCGGCTCGAACTGAGCCCATGGCAATATCGTACACGCGTTCCATTTTGACATTCCGGGCAAACCGGCATCTGGTGTTGGGAGGGGGGTTGTTGGTGTACGGCGAGGCCGCTGACCTGTGGTGTTGCTGGTTCGCTGAGAGGTGGATCTGGCGGCTTGGGCGGGCTGGTGTAGCGCGACCGGTCCGCGCAGCTACACAGCTCGAGCATTCCGGGCCGCAACGTTCAGCCTGTTCTTTTTCCGGCCTCGAACGGTGTCTCGAACTGAGTCGCTCACCTGGGGGTTCGCCGGACGTGGGGGCGGCTTTCGTCTGATCATGTGCTCCGACCAGGGTGCGCGTGACCAGAACGAAGGCCGTGAGGGTGAGTCTGCTGCCTGATGCTGTTCGGAGGGAAGCGTTCGCGGAAGCGTCACGCTTCCGGGACGAGTTCTACGAGTGTCTGACCGCCCAGCGGGATGAGTTGTTCGAACTGGTGGACGCGGTGTTGTGTGCGGACGGGGCGGTGAGGTCCCCGGTGGACCTGACGCTGCTGCCCGAGCATCGTCGTGGGCACGGTGCGATGTACGGCGGCCTGAACCACGGCAGCATCGACGTCGGACGGCCGCGGACCGTGCTGGCCGGGCTGTCGCTGCCGCGTTTCGACGGCGGGCGCCTGGTCCTGGCGGTCGACGTGTCGCCCTGGCTGCGATCGGACGCGCCGTGCTCGGCAGACCGGCTGTTCTGCCATGTCTACGGACGGGCGAAGACCGCCTCGCAGTTCATTCCGGGCTGGCCGTATTCCTTCGTGGCCGTGCTGGAGCCGGGGGCCACGTCCTGGACCGCCGTCCTGGACGCGGTCCGGCTGGGACCTGCGGACGACGCCACCGCGGTCACCGCCGCCCAGCTGCGAGGAGTGGTCGAACGGCTCATCGCAGCGTGCCAGTGGCAGGTCGGGGACCCGGCCATCGTGATCGTCATGGACGCAGGCTACGACGTCACCCGCCTGGCCTGGGTCCTGCGTGACCTGCCCGTCGAGCTGGTCGACAGGGTCCGCTCCGACCGTGTCATGCGCCTGCCGAAGCCGCCCCGGCAACCGGGAACGAACGGCCGGCCGGCCGCCCAAGCACGGACCGGAGTTCCGCTTCACCAAACCGGAAACCTGGCCCGAGCCCACGATCACCACGGTCACCGACACCACCAACTACGGCAAGGCCGAGACCCAGGCATGGGACCGGGTCCACCCACGGCTCACCCACCGCTCCTCACGGCTCGACCACGACGGCGAACTCCCCGCGACCGAGGTCACGTTGATCCGACTCAAGGTCGCACATCTGCCGAAGGACCGGGATGCTCCGCCGGTGTGGTTGTGGTCCTCGAAGACCGGCACGACCCCGGACGACGTGGACCGCTTCTGGCAGGCATTCATCCGCCGCTTCGACCTGGAGCACACTTTCCGCTTCGCGAAGCAGACCCTCGGCTGGACCACTCCGAAACTCCGCACTCCTGAGGCGGCGGACCGCTGGACCTGGCTCCTGATCGTCGCTCACACCCAGCTCCGACTCGCTCGGCCCCTCGCCGCGGACCTCCGCCGGCCCTGGGAAAAGCCGACCGCCTCCGGCCGGCTCACCCTGGCCCGGGTCCGCCGGGGGTTCAGGAACATCCACACTCACCTCGCCTGCCCGGCCCGTGTTCCCCAACCCCGAGGAGCCGACCCTGGACGACCACCCGGCACCAAGAACAAACACCGGGCAACCCGCTACGACGTCGGCAAAACCGTCAAACGCCCCGAGACCCTCAAAGCCATCGGCAAGCCTGGAAGATCTTGGTAGATAAAGAACAAGCTGAGCGCGCCCGCCGTCCTCCTGCCGCCCCCGTGCCGCCTACGCCAGCAGCCGTCCCCGGCGGCTCAGCAGGAACGCCCGGAACGCCGCCACCGGCGGGGTGTCAGGGCGGCCGTCCACCCAGGCCACCCCGATCTCCCGCACCGCCCGCGGCTGGGTGACCGCCAGCTCCCGCACCCCCGGCCGGGGTACGGCCGGAGGCGGCAGCAGAGCCACCCCCAGCCCGGCGGCGACCAGCCCGCGCAGCGTCTCGGCCTCCTCCCCCTCGAACGCGATCCTCGGCTTGAAGCCCGCCTCGGCGCACAGCGCGTCGAAGATCCGCCGCATCCCGTAGCCCGGCTCCAGGGTGATGAACGGCTCCTGCGCCGCCTCCGCCAGCCGCACCCGCCTGCGCCGCGCCAGCGGATGCTCCTCGGGCACCACCAGCCGCAGCCGCTGCTCGTCCAGCCGCCGCGCCACCAGATCCGGGGCGTCCGGCACCGGGGAGGTCAGGCACAGGTCCAGGTCCCCGGCGCGCAGCCGCTCGATCATCGCCTCGCCGTACGTCTGCACCAGCGAGAAGCGCACCCGGGGATGGTCGGCGCGGAAGGAGCGGATCAGCGCGGGCACGGTCTCCGACCCCAGCGTGTGCAGGAAGCCGAAGGCCACCTTGCCCGAGGCCGGGTCGGCGTCCGCCCGTACCACCTCCGCCGCCTGCTCCACCGAGCCCAGCGCCCGCTCCACCGAGGCCAGGAACGTACGCCCGGCCGGCGTCAGCGCGACCGTCCGCCCCCGCCGCGCGAAGAGCGCCACCCCCAGGTCGTCCTCCAGCCGCGCCATCGCCCGGCTGAGCGTGGACTGCGGCACCCCCAGCTCGCCGGCCGCCCGCGTGACGTGCTCGTGCCGGGCCACGGCGACGAACTGCGCCAGCCGCGGGGTGAGCACGGCGGCCCAGGAACCGGGGTCGATGTGAGGGGCGTCACCGGATGTGCCGGATGTAACCGAGATGTCTTTTCTGTTGCCGACCGGTGACACGACACCCTCCCAGCTCAGCTTATGCGCCTGTGCATGAAGACCTGCCGCCTTGTGCATTGGACGCATCAGGTTGGTGATCGTACGTTCGAGGCATGCCTTCCGTCGATACCGGGGCACCTGCCCGCACAGGTGCCTCTCCCGAGCGTTTCCCGTCCTCCCCCCGGCGCATCAGCCTCGCCCTCTTCGCCGTGGGCCTGGCGACCTTCGCCCTGCTGTTCTCCACCCAGCCCCTGCTACCCGCCCTCACCGCCGACTTCGGCGTGACGCCCGGGCAGGCGAGCTGGACCGTCTCGGCCGCCACCATCGCGCTCGCGGTGGCCGTGCTGCCGCTGTCCGCCCTCTCCGAGCGCTTCGGGCGGCGCGCCCTGATGACGGGCTCCCTGGCGGTCGCGGTCGCCGTCGCGCTCGTGCTGCCCTTCGCCCCCAGCATGGAGGTCCTGATCGCGCTGCGCGCCCTGCAGGGCGTGGCGATCGCGGGCATCCCGGCCTCGGCGACGGCGTACCTGGCGGAGGAGGTACGGCCGGCCGCGCTGGTCGGGGCGATCGGCCTGTTCGTGGCGGGCAACAGCGTCGGCGGGATGACCGGCCGCGTCCTCACCGGCTGGGTCGCCGAGGGCTGGGGCTGGCGCGCGGGGCTCGCGGCGGTCGGCGCGCTCTCCCTGCTGTGCGCCCTCGCCTACCGGCTGCTGATCCCCCGGGCGCACAACTTCACCCCGGCCTCGCTGCGCCCCGCCGAGATGCTGAACACCGTGCGCGGCCACCTGTCCGACGGGCTGCTGGTACGGCTGTACTCGCTCGGCCTGCTGTTCATGACCGTCTTCGGCGCGGTCTACACCGTGGTCGGCTATCGGCTGACCTCCGAGCCCTTCGGCCTCTCCCAGGGCCTGGCCGGCTCGGTCTTCGCGATCTACCTCGTCGGCACCGTCTCCTCGGCCGCCGCCGGCCGCCTGACCGGACGGCTCGGCCGCCGCGGCGCGCTCTACCTGGCCATCGGCGCCACCACCACCGGCCTGCTGCTGACCCTCGGCGACACCCTCGCTGCCGTACTGCTGGGCCTGGTCCTGGTCACGGCGGGCTTCTTCGCGGGCCACGCGGTCGCCTCCGGCTCGGTGGGCCGCACGGCGAGGACGGGCCGGGCGCAGGCCTCGGCGCTGTACCAGATGGCGTACTACGTCGGCAGCTCCCTGGGCGGCACGCTGGGCGCGATCGCCTACCACGCGGCGGGCTGGAGCGCGACGGTCGCCTTCTCCCTGACCGCCCTGGTCCTGGCGGCGGGCGTCACCCTCTACGCCACGCGCCGCGCGGTGGTCCAGCGCCGACTGGCGGTCGCGCGCGGCTGCTGAGCACCGTCCCGCGGGTGTCTTTCCGGCCGACTCAGCCGGCGGGAAAGACGCCCGTGTCGATGGTGAGGCCGAAGGGATCGGGAAGGTGGATGGTGTCCCCGAACTTCCCCGCGTGCAGCACCCGGTAGACGTCCTCCTTCGGCTCCCCGTAGAGCGTCACGGTCGGGCCGCCGGGCGCCCAGCGGTCGACCAGCAGATACAGCGGCACCCCGGCCTGGGCGTAACCGGCAGGCTTGCTGACCCGGTCGTGCCGGGCGTTGGATGACGAGGTGATCTCCACGACGAGTTCCGCATCGTCCGCCGAGACAAACCGATCCGCATCCCTCATCGCGGTTTTCGGCACGACCAGGAGGTCGGGGATGTAGATCCCGCTGCGAGAAGGAACGGAAACGCCCTGAGTCTGGTAGATGCCCCAGTCTCGGGGGATCACCGTGTACAACGCCCGCTGGATCTCGTCAGCGATGTCGTTGTGATCCTTGGCAGGCGGTGGTGACACAGTAACGACCCCATCAATGATCTCCACCTTGGAGCCCTCGGGCCCGTCCGTCTCCTCCCAGAGCCGGACCAGGTCGTCCCAGCCGTGGGCACGCCCCGGCCCCGGATCGACGGTGAGTGCGCTCATGGCGGTCTCCTCTATCGGTGCGTCACCGATCCCAGCATGCCCAACGCACCCCGCGCGGGTCCACCGCCCCCGTTCACCCGAACGGGGAACCTCGCAGGTCAGGCAGTGGCGGTCCGCTCGGGTGCGGCGAGCCAGACGAGCCGGGCCGTGACGCCCGCCTCCCGCCCGAACCACCACACGGCCCGCTCCGGCGAGCCGAGCACGAGCCGCGGGGCACCGTCGGCGCCGCTCACCTGCGTACGCCCGTCCTCGTGCACCGTGCCCCACGCGGCGACACACCCGTCCAGCTCCCCGTCGCCCGCATCCCACACCTGGACCACGGCGAACTGCCGCGGCGCGGGGTCCACGACCATCGCCCGCAACTCCTCCTCGAAGCGCCCCGAGCCCGCGGCTCCGGGATTTCCGTGCGGCCCGGGGCCGCCGTTCTGCGGGGATACGGTGAGCGCCGAACGCGTACGAGCCCTGGCCCGCTTGTACTCGTGCACGGACCAGGCCCTCATCGACGCCCTCGCCTCGATGACCGGCGGACGGACACGCGGCTGGTGGGAGGAGTACCGGGAGATCCTCCCCGCCGGAGCACTGGAACTGGCCGAGCTGGAACACTTCGCACGCTCCGTGCGCATCGCGTCAGCGGTCCATCTTCCCGGCCTGCTTCAGACGGCCGAGCACGCCCGCGCGCTTTTCCAGGACGTGGTGCCCGTACTGTCGCCACCTGAGGTGGAACATCTGATCTCGCACCGGATCAAGCGGCAGGCGGTGCTCTACGGCGAGAGACCGACTCCCCTGACCGCGATCATTCACGAGGCCGCACTGCGCATGGGCTTCGGCGGCCCGAAGGTCGCCCAGGAGCAACTGCGGCACCTGCTCACCATGAGCGAGCAGGATCACGTCAACCTGAAAGTGGTCCCTTTCGGCACCGGGAGCTACCCCAGTTCCGGCGCGGGCATCGTCTACTTCGCTGCCGGGGTTCCCCAGTTGGATACCGTTCAGGTCGACACGGACACGCACTCGGAGTTCGTGGACGCTCAACCGCAGTTGGCCAGATACCGAGCCGTGCTCGACAAGTTGGAGGCCAACGCCCTCGAACCGGTGCCATCTCGCGATCTGGTCCACGGCATCGCACGAACGCTCTGAAGGAGAAGAGAAGATGTCGACCGACCGGTGGCAGAAGTCCTCCTACAGCGGAACGGCCGCCAACTGCGTCTACGTGGCCGCGAGCGACGACGGCAGCATCAAGCTGCGCGAAAGCGATCACCCCGGCACCGTTCTCACCACCACACCCGAGAACTTGGCCGCCTTCATACGCGACGCAAAGGCGGGCATGCTCGACCGTTTCACCGAGCACTGACGTGGTCCAGGGCTCAGCTGAAAATTCCGGGCGTGAACATTCCGGACGGCATGGTTCAAGGACCGAAAACCTTTCGGACGGATTCTTTCTTCTGGCCGGGTCCGAGCGCGGTGGCAGATATCCGGGATTCAACGGGAAAACGTTTGCACCAAACGCCGGTGATTGTGTTCGACGGCGCCGCCCGACGGGCATCAGGAAAGGAAGTTCGGTGACGGTACCGCAGTCCGCCGCCGAGCCTCCTCGGGCCTGCTGGTGACCGGCTACGGCCTGGGCGTGGCGGTCGCCCCGGTGCCCCCGACACACCTGGTCCGCAGGGTGCCCCGGCGTGCGCTGCTCATCGTGCTGCTGAGCGTCCTCGTCGCCGCGAACCTGGTCTCCGCCGCGACCCCGGACTACCGGGTGCTGCTCGCCGCGCGGATCACGGTCGCGCCGACCCACGCGGTGCTCTGGTCGATCGTCGCGGCCACCGCCGCCGGACTGTTCCCGCCCGAGGTACGGGGCAAGGTGGTCGCCGGGCTGTTCTCCGGGCTCTCCATGTCCGCTATGACCACCGCCCTGCGGAGCAGGGTCCTCCAGGTGGCTCCCTCACCGGCGGCCTGCCGCTGCCCACCGGGGCCGGGGTGAGGGGTGCGGTCCCGGTCGGCGGAGCGCTCGCCACCGGGGCGCTCGTGGTACTGCTGTGCGAACCGTGGGCCGTCCGCCGCGAACCGGGCCGGGGAGACCTTCCGAAGCAGATCCCCGCGATTCAGGGCGCCCGGCGAACGGATTCCTTCCTCCGCGTTAACCCGGGGTTGCGGAACCGGTCTCACCGAGGGAATTCCTTACCGATTCGAAAATCGAATGGAATGGTCCCTCCGAAAGACGGTGTCCGCCGATAGTGTGGCGCTGCCTCGTGGATCGACGCGGGGCAGCCGCGGGAGCGTCCGAGGGGAAGGCGTTCCGATCGCGGTTCCGGGGTGCGGCGAAAGCAGGGGGAAATCAACGCACGTGGAACCGTGCGTTCCGGAATACGCAGGCGTCGAATTCACTTCTCCGCCACCCCGGAATGACCACTGATTCACCGAAGGTGAGGACGACCCGTGCGACGCGTGACCTCCGTTCTTCTGGCCCTGAGCGCTCTGGTGGGTGCCTCCGCGCTGACCGCCCCGGCGGCCGGAGCCGCCCCGCAGACCGGCCGTCCGGCCGCCGTGCGGACCGCCGTGCCGGCCGGCTGGGAGGTGGTCCGGGGTGATGAGGTGGCCGCTCTGAACGGCGGGGCGGACGGCAAGCGCTCCTCCGCCCCCCAGGGCCCCGCCGCCCGGAGCCTCACCGAGCAGGGCTCGGAAGCGGACGAGATCTCCCTCCTGGCGGTGCGGTCGGTCCGCAACGAGCGGTTCGTCACGGCCGAGAAGAACTACCCGGCTCCCAACACCGGTGTGCTGCGGGCCCGTTCCGCCGAGTACGGCGGTTCCTGGGAGAGCTTCGCCTTCGAGTGGGACGAGACCACCGAGACCTACGCCCTGAGGTCGCTGGCCAACGACCTGTACGTGGCGGTGGAGAAGAACTTCACCGGCAGCTCCCAGAACCTGCTGCGCGCCCGCTCCACCGGTGTGGGCGGCTGGGAGCGGTTCGCCGTGTACCACAACGAGGAGCTGGGTCTGTGGGCGCTCCAGTCCACGCTGAACGGCCTGTTCGTCGCCATGGAGAACGGCTACACCGGCTCGCTCCAGTACGTCCTGCGCGCCCGTTCCGCCGAGATCGGCGGTTCCTGGGAGGAGTTCGTCCTCTACGAGCTGGGCGCCTGAGCCCCGGCCGGACGGACGGCGAGGCGCCCGTACCCCACGTCCCGGGGGTACGGGCGCCTTCCGTGTAGGCCCCGCCCGCGGCCCGCGGCCGCCGGGGCGGGGGTCAGGCGATGCGGTCGAGGATCAGGGGGGTGGGCCCGGCCGAGGCCGTGTCGGCGATCCCGATCGCCTCGCCGGTGAGCGCTTCGAGGGCGTAGTCGAAGCGCTCGGGGGTGTCGGTGTGGAGGGTCAGCAGCGGGGCGCCGGCACTCACGCGGTCGCCGGGCTTGGCGTGCAGCTCCACCCCGGCCCCGGCCTGCACCGGGTCCTCCTTGCGGGCGCGGCCCGCGCCCAGGCGCCAGGCGGCGACGCCGACGGCGTAGGCGTCCAGCCTGGTCAGGACGCCGGAGGCGGAGGCGGTCACGGTGTGCCGCTCGCGGGCGGTGGGCAGGGGGGCGTCCGGGTCGCCGCCCTGGGCGACGATCATGCGACGCCAGTGGTCCATGGCCGAGCCGTCGGCGAGCGCTCTGGCGGGGTCGGCGTCCGGCAGTCCGGCGGCGGTGAGCATCTCGCGGGCCAGTGCCAGCGTCAGCTCGACGACGTCGGCCGGGCCGCCGCCGGCCAGGACATCCACCGACTCGCGGACCTCCAGGGCGTTGCCGGCGGTCAGGCCGAGCGGGGTGGACATGTCGGTGAGCAGGGCGACGGTGCGCACCCCGTGGTCGGTGCCGAGCCCGACCATGGTGGAGGCCAGCTCCCGGGCGTCGTCGAGGTTCTTCATGAACGCGCCGGAGCCGACCTTGACGTCCAGGACGAGCGAGCCCGTGCCCTCGGCGATCTTCTTGGACATGATCGAGGAGGCGATCAGCGGGATCGCCTCGACGGTGCCGGTGACGTCGCGCAGCGCGTAGAGCTTCTTGTCGGCAGGGGCCAGTCCGTCGCCGGCCGCGCAGATCACCGCGCCGACCGAGCGCAGGACGCCCATCATCTCGTCGTTGCTCAGCAGCGCCCGCCAGCCGGGGATCGACTCCAGCTTGTCCAGCGTTCCGCCGGTGTGGCCCAGGCCGCGGCCGGAGAGCTGGGGGACGGCGGCGCCGCAGGCGGCGACCAGCGGGGCCAGCGGCAGGGTGATCTTGTCGCCGACGCCGCCGGTGGAGTGCTTGTCCGCGGTGGGCCGGGACAGGGCGGAGAAGTCCATCCGTTCACCGCTGTCGATCATCGCGGCGGTCCAGCGGGCGATCTCCTCGCGCTCCATGCCGTTGAGCAGGATCGCCATGGCCAGGGCCGACATCTGCTCGTCGGCGACCTCGCCGCGGGTGTAGGCGTCGATGACCCAGTCGATCTGGGCGTCGCCGAGGCGGCCCCGGTCGCGCTTGGTGCGGATGACGGAGATGGCGTCCATCGGTCGGTGTCGCTCCTTGGGGGTCGGGTGCGCCGGGCGCGGGTCAGGGGCCGGTGGAGCCGGTGGGGCCGTCCGCGCCGGCGAGGTGGTCGGGGCCGAAGGCGTCGGGGAGGAGGTCGGACAGCGGCCGGACGCCGGAGGCGGTGTCGACCGCCAGGTTCGGGCCGCCGTGCTCCCACAGCAGCTGGCGGCAGCGGCCGCACGGCATGAGGATCTCGCCGCGGCCGTCGCAGCAGGTGAAGGCCACCAGCCGGCCGCCGCCGGTGGCGGCCAGCTCGGAGACCAGGCCGCACTCGGCGCACAGCGCGACGCCGTAGGAGGCGTTCTCCACGTTGCAGCCGCCGACGATCCGGCCGTCGTCCACCAGCGCGGCGGCGCCGACCGGGTACCTGGAGTACGGGGCGTAGGCCCGGGACATCAGCTCCCGGGCCCGCTCCCGCAGCGCCGGCCAGTCGGCCCGGCCGGCGCCCGTCGCGGGGGACTCGCTCACCTACTTGCCCTCGCCCTTCCGGTAGGCGTGCCCGTTGGCCTTCGGCATCCGCAGCCGCTGCGCGGACATGGCCAGCACCAGCAGCGTGGCGACGTACGGGGCGGCGCTGACGAACTGGCTGGGCACCTCGTCCACCGAGGAGTACCAGACGAACAGCACCAGACCGCAGACCGCCGCGACCGCGCCGGACAGGTACTTCTTCCGGTAGACCGCCCAGGCGGTGGCCAGGACCAGCAGGATCGCCAGCAGCAGGAGCAGGGCGTGGACGTTCTGGCCGCCGCCGCGCAGGTTGAGGCTGTCGGTGTAGCCGAACAGGCCGGCGCCCAGGGCGAGTCCGCCCGGCATCCAGTTGCCGAAGATCATCGCGGCGAGGCCGATGTAGCCGCGTCCGCCGGTCTGGCCCTCCAGGTAGATGTTGGAGGCGACCTCGGCGAGGAACGCGCCGCCCATGCCGGCGAAGCCGCCGGAGATCATCACGGCGATGTACTTGTACCTGTAGACGTTGACGCCCAGGCTCTCGGCCGCGGTCGGGTTCTCGCCGCAGGAGCGCAGCCGCAGCCCGAAGCCGGTGTTCCACAGCACCCACCGGCTGAGCGGGATCATGGCGACGGCCACGATCGTCAGCAGGGAGAGGTTGGTGACCAGGCCGCCGACGAGGCCGGCGGCGTCCGAGACGACGAACCAGTGCTTGGCGTTGAGCGTCGCCATCGCGTCGGACAGCCCGGGGACGGTGATCTGTCCTATCGACTCGATGGGCGGGGACTGCTTGCTGGTGCCACTCTCCATCTCGGCGAAGGTGAAGCTGGACAGGTAGCGGGTGGCGCCGACGGCGAGGATGTTGATGGCCACACCGGAGACGATGTGGTTGACGCCGAAGGTGACGGTGGCGATCGCGTGCAGCAGGCCGCCCAGCGCGCCGCCGACGATGCCCATGACCACGCCCGTCCACGGGCCCCACTGGACGCCGGCCCAGGCTCCGAACCAGGTGCCCAGGATCAGCATGCCCTCCAGACCGATGTTGATCACACCGGCCCGCTCGGCCCACAGGCCGCCCAGTCCGGCCAGCCCGATGGGGACGGCCAGCCGCAGGGCGGCGGAGGTCTGCCCGACGGAGGTGATGCCGTGGGCCCCGGTGATCATCCGCACGGCGGAGACCAGCACCAGCAGGCCCGCGATCACGAGCATCCACTCGGCCAGGGTCAGCCGGCGGCGGGCGGGCTTCTTCGGCTGCTGTGCGGCCGGCCGCTTGTCGAGGACGGTGCTCACGCCGACACCTCCTCGCGGTTCTTCGGACCGGTGCCGTCGCCCTCGCCCGCGGCGGCGGCCTCGGCGGCGAGTTCCTCGCCGACCTTCTGCTGCTGGCGGCGCAGGCCGTAGCGGCGCACGGACTCGTAGCTGATGACGACCGCCATCACGATCAGGCCCTGCATGATCGTGGCGATCTCCTTCTCGTAGCCGTTGTAGTCGAGCGTCGGCGACGCCTTGTCCAGGAAGGCGATGAGCAGCGCTCCGAAGGCTATGCCGAGGGGGTGGTTGCGGCCGAGCAGGGCGATGGTGATGCCGGTGAAGCCCACGCCCGCGGGGAAGTCCAGGCTGTAGGTGTGGGCGTCGCCGAGCAGGACGGGCATGCCGGCCAGACCGGCGACCGCGCCGGAGATCAGCATGCTGGTGAGCACCATGCGCCTGGCGTCGACGCCGCTGGCGGAGGCGGCGCTGGGGCTGGCGCCGGTGGCGCGCAGGTCGAAGCCGAACCGGGTGCGGTTCAGGATCAGCCAGTACAGCAGGCCGCACAGGGCGGCGACGGCGGTGAAGCCGTAGATCTCGCCGGCCGCGCCCATGTCGATGCCGGGGAACCAGCCCGATTCCGGGATCTGTCCGGTGGTGAGGTTGTTGCCGCGCTGCTCGCCGAACTGGGCGGGCAGGACGAGGTAGGCGATGATGCTGGTGGCGATGGAGTTGAGCATGATCGTCGAGACGACCTCGCTCACTCCCCGGGTGGTCTTCAGGATGCCCGCGATACCGGCCCAGAAGCCGCCCACCAGCATCGCGACGACCAGGATCAGCGCGATGTGCAGGGGGCCGGGCAGGGTGACCGAGGCTCCGACGAGGGCGGCGGCCATCGCGGCGAGCCGGTACTGCCCGTCGACGCCGATGTTGAACAGGTTCATGCGGAAGCCGACGGCCACCGCGAGCGCCGCCAGGTAGTACGTGGCGGCCTGGTTGACGATGAGCACCTGGATGTCGGCGTGCGTCGCGTACTCGGCCATCAGCACGTACGGCCGGACGGGGCTGAGGCCGGAGGCGACCAGCACCACCGAGGTCAGCAGCACGGCGACGACGATGGCCAGCGCCGGTCCGCCGAGGGCCAGGACCATCCGGTCCTTGTCGAACTTCTTCATCGGTCCTCTCCCCCGTCCCGGCCCGCGGCGGCGGTCCCGTCGGCGGCCGCGGCGGCGGGTTCGGCCGCCGCCCCGTCGTCGAGACGGCCGGCGGCCGCGCCGGTCATGGCGGAGCCCAGGGCCTCAGGGGTGATCGTGGCGGGGTCGGCGTCGGCGACCAGTCGGCCGCGGTACATCACGCGCAGGGTGTCGGACAGGCCGATCAGCTCGTCGAGGTCGGCGGAGATCAGCAGAACGGCCAGGCCGGCGCGGCGCGCGGTGCGGATCTGGTCCCAGATCTGCGCCTGGGCTCCGACGTCCACGCCCCGCGTGGGGTGGGCCGCGATCAGGAGCCGGGGGGTGTGGCTCATCTCCCGTCCCACGATCAGCTTCTGCTGGTTGCCGCCGGACAGGGAGGCCGCGGTGACGTCGATGCCGGGGGTGCGCACGTCGTACTCGGCGACGATCCGCTCGGTGTCGGCGCGGGCGGCCTTGATGTCCAGCCAGGGCCCCCTGCTGTTGGGGGACTCGGTGACGTGCCCGAGTATGCGGTTCTCCCACAGCGGGGACTCCAGCAGCAGCCCGTGGCGGTGGCGGTCCTCGGGGATGTAGCCGACGCCGCCCTCGCGGCGGCGTCTGGTGGGCCAGCCGGTGATGTCCCGCTCGCCGAGGACGATGGTGCCGCCGTCGGCCGGGCGGATGCCGATCAGCGCCTCGATCAGCTCGGTCTGGCCGTTGCCCTCCACACCGGCCAGGCCCAGCACCTCGCCCTTGTGGATGGTGAAGGAGACCTCGTCCAGGATGGTGCGGGCGCCGTCGACCGGGTCGTGGCCGGTGAGGGTGAGGCCGTCCACCCTCAGCATGGGGGTCTCGGTGACGGTGGAGTCGCGGGTCTCCGGGGAGGGCAGCTCGGCACCGACCATCAGCTCGGCGAGCTGCTTGACGGTGACGTCGCCGGGGGCGACGGAGGCGACGGTGGTGCCGCGCCGGATGACGGTGATGTCGTCGGCGACCGAGAGCACCTCGCCCAGCTTGTGCGAGATGAAGATGACGGTCAGTCCCTCGGCCTTCAGCTCGCGGAGGTTGGCGAAGAGCGCGTCCACCTCCTGCGGCACGAGCACGGCGGTCGGCTCGTCGAGGATGAGGATGCGGGCGCCGCGGTAGAGGACCTTGAGGATCTCCACGCGCTGCCGGTCGGCGACCCCGAGGTCCTCCACCAGGGCGTCGGGGCGGATGCCCAGGCCGTAGGCGTCGGAGATCTCCTTGATCCGGGCGCGGGCCTTCGCCCCGATCCCGTACAGCTTCTCGCTGCCCAGGACGGTGTTCTCGGCGACGGTGAGGTTGTCGGCCAGCATGAAGTGCTGGTGGACCATGCCGATGCCGCGGGCGATGGCGTCACCGGGGTCGGAGAAGGCGGCCTCCCGGCCGTCGACGGCGACGGTGCCCTCGTCCGGCTTCTGCATGCCGTAGAGGATCTTCATCAGGGTCGACTTGCCCGCGCCGTTCTCGCCGACGACGGCGTGCACGGTCCCCCTGCGGACGGACATGTGGATGTCGTGGTTGGCGACGACACCGGGGAAGCGCTTGGTGATCCCGGTCAGTTCGACTGCGGGAGGACTGCTGGACGCGTTGATGGTGCACTCTCCTCGGGCTAAGGAGTGGCTCGTAGGGAGCACGGCGGCGGGACGGACGGCCACGGGGTGGACCGGGGCGGGCCGCCGGGCCGTGCGGGTGAGGGCGACGCTACCGTCTCGATGGGTGACTACGCGCGTAGAGCGCATTCCGTACGGTGGGCCCGGCCGGAGGAGGGTCGCACCGCTCGCGGCGGTGGCCTCCTCCGGCCGGGCCCGTACCGGAAGCCGCGCGGGCGGGGGGGGGGGGGGGGCGGCGCGCGGGCCGGGGGCCGGCGGGGGGCGCGGGGGGCGGGGGGGGGGGGGGGGGGGCGCGCCCGCCCCCCCCCCCGCGCCGCACGACCGCCGGGCCCGCCGGGGCGGGCGGGAGAGAGGGGTCAGGACCCGGTGCTGACCTCGATCTCGCCGCTGATGACGCCCTCCCTGGCCTTCTCCACGGCTTCCTGGAGCTCGGCCATCTCGGTGAAGGCCGGGTTGGAGTCGGACAGGCCGACACCGCCGGACTCCAGGTCGAAGCGGTTCTCACCGCTCATCGGCTCGCCGTTCTGGACGGACTCGACCAGGTTGTAGACCGCGCCGGAGACGTCCTTGGTCATGGAGGTCAGGATGCTGTCCTTGTACTTGTCCAGCGTCTTCTGCGTGTACTGGTCGGAGTCGACGCCGATGACCCACTTGTCCTTGGCCGCGACCGCCTCGATGACGCCCTGGCCCGCGAGGCCGGCGGCGTGGTAGATCACGTCGGCCTTGGCGTCGAGCTGGCCGCGCGCGGCCTCCTTGCCGAGGTCCGGCTTGGAGAAGCCGTCCATGTTCGGCGGCTGGGTCAGGTACTGGGTCTTGACCTCGATGGACTTGTCGGTGTCCTTCACGCCCTGGACGAAGCCCGCCTCGAACTTCTTGATCAGCGGGACCTCGACGCCGCCGACGAAGCCGACGACCTTGGACTCGGTGGCCTTGGCCGCGGCCACGCCCGCCAGGTAGGAGCCCTGCTCCTCGTTGAAGACGAGGTTGGCGACGTTCTCCGCCTGGACGGTGTTGTCGTCGATCAGGCCGAAGGTGGTCTCCGGGAACTTCTCGGCGACCTCCTCGATCGGGGTGGCGTAGGCGAATCCCACACCGATCACGGGGTTGTAGCCCTGGCGGGCGAGGTCGGTGAGGCGCTGGACCTTGTCGGCGTCCGACTCGCCGTCGGAGGGCTCGATATCCTCGCCGCCGATGCCGAAGTCCTCCTTCGCCTTCTCGAATCCCCGGTAGGCGGCGTCGTTGAACGACTGGTCGCCACGGCCGCCCACGTCGTAGGCGAGGGCTATGCCCTTGCCCTTCTTCGCGGAGTCGGAGGAGTCGGAGGAGGCGGACTCCGTGGACGTGCTGCCACACGCGGTGGCGCTGAGGGCGAGGGCCGCGGCGGTGCCGACCGCGGCAGCAAGCTTGCTTACCCGGCGCAAGAGGACTTCCCTTCGCTCGAAGCGCCTCCGTTGGCGCTGGCTTCCGCCGCATCGTAACGCGCGTAGATGCCAGGAAAAGGGCTCCTGCGGAGCCGTTATCAGTTCGGTGTTAACGGGTGGTGCCCACGCCCTTGTGGAGGGTGACGCGGGGGTGTCCCCACGGAGGGCCGGGCACCGCGGGTGCCGGAGGCCGTCTCGGCCCGCGGGCGGTGGCGACGGGTCCGCGCCCTGCGCCCGATCCCTTCCCACCTGCGCTTTCCCCTCCGCCGCGGAGGCCGGGGGGCGGACGCGGCAGGCCCGGGACCCCGGCGGCCGGGCGGCGGGGGCGCCCCGTCGGCCACCGGCCGGAACGCGGCGTGAGAC
>NZ_JBXUOY010000059.1:0-22651 GCF_057196705.1 Streptomyces sp. ATLC9
CCCGCCCGCCCGCCCCCCCCCCCCCCCCCCCCCCCCCCCCCCCCCCCCCCCACCGCGCCGTCCGCGGGCGTCAGCCGCTGACCGCCATCCTTCCCCTACCGTTGCCGTGCGCCACCGTCCCCGGGCGCCGGGCCCGCAGGGCCTGCTCGGCGCTGTGCGTCGCCCGCGCCGCGCGCCGCGCCTCACGCACCTCCGCCTCACGGACCAGCCGCCGCAGCACCTCCGCCAGCGGGGCGGACGGCGCGGCGCCGGGATCCTCCACGGGCAGCAGCCCGCGACCGCCCCAGCACCGGCGGTGCCAGGCGTCGCCCGGCGGCTGCCGGACGCCGACGTGCTTCTGCTCCCTGCGCCGCCGCGCGAAGTCGCGCTCGTACGCCAGCCACACCTCCCGGGCCTCCTCCAGCTCCTCCAGGGCGGCCACCAGCCGCTCCGGATCGGGGCCGCGGTCGTCGGGGGAGATGCCCGCGCGGGCGCACAGATGGTGCCAGGTGGCGCGATGCCCGTAGGGGGCGAAGCGCTCCAGGCACTTGCGCAGGGCCTGCCTGCGCTGGGACGGGTCTCTCCCGGGATCACGGACCTGTTCCGCCAGGGCATTGAAACCGGCCAACGTGTACCACCTCCGACGTAATCGACCACAGCCGTCATCGCTGGGACGTACCGGACCCTCCAATGGATCCGTGTGCCCCCGAATCTTCCGATGCCACATACCGACTGGTTAGTCTGTGCAGGAAATCCGTGGACCACCGGGAGCGGGCCGGAAGAGGCCACCGCCGGCGACCGGAACGAGACGAAGGGTGGGCACATGGAGGACCTGAGGGACTCGGGCGTCGTGGTGACCGGGGCGGGCGGCGGCATCGGCGCCGCCCTCGCCCGCGCCCTCGCCGAACGCGGCGCCAGGGTCGTCGTCAACGACCTCGACGCCGGCAGGGCCGAGGCCGTCGCGCGCGAGATCGGCGCCACGGCGGTGCCCGGCGACGCCTCGGGGATCGTCCCCGCCGCCCGCGAGGCCCTCGGCGGCCGTGTCGACGTCTTCTGCGCCAACGCCGGCATCGCCTCCGGCGGCGGCCCCGAGGCCGAGGACGCCGTCTGGGACGCCGCCTGGGACGTCAACGTCATGGCCCACGTCCGGGCGGCCCGCGAACTGCTGCCCGAGTGGCTCGAGCGCGGCCGGGGCCGCTTCGTCGCCACCGTCTCGGCCGCCGGAATGCTCACCATGGTCGGCTCCGCGCCCTACAGCGTCTCCAAGCACGCCGCCCTCGCCTTCGCCGAGTGGCTGTCGCTCACCTACCGCCACCGCGGGATCGACGTCCACGCCGTGTGCCCGCAGGGCGTGCGCACCGACATGCTCGCCTCCGCCTCCACCGCCGGCGACCTGGTGCTGGCGCCCACCGCCATCGAGCCGGAGGACGTCGCCCGCGCCACCCTGGAGGCCGTCGACGCCGGGCGCTTCCTGGTCCTGCCGCACCCGGAGGCCGCCCGCTACGCCGTCGCGCGCGCATCCGACACCGACAAGTGGCTGGACGGCATGAATCATGTGCAGCGGAAGCTGGAGACAATCCAGCGGGACCAGCAGGTCCGGTAAGGCCACGAGGAGCAGGAGGAACCGCCATGACGAGCCCGGCGAACCAGCGGCAGGACGACGCCCCCACCCAGCCTGTCCCGCAGCGGCTGCTGGCCGCCGCCACCCGGCTGTTCGCCGACCGCGGCTACGACCGCACCTCCGTCCAGGAGATCGTCGAGGCGGCGGGCGTCACCAAGGGCGCCCTCTACCACTACTTCGGTTCCAAGGACGACCTGCTGCACGAGATCTACGGCCGGGTGCTGCGCCTGCAACAGGAGCGGCTGGACGCCTTCGCCTCCTCCGACGCCCCCGTGGAGCGGCGGCTGCGCGACGCCGCGGCCGACGTCGTCGTCACCACCATCGACAACCTCGACGACGCCTCGATCTTCTTCCGCTCCATGCACCAGCTCAGCGAGGACAAGCAGAAGCAGGTGCGCTCCGAACGCCGCCGCTACCACGAGCGGTTCCGCGCCCTGATCGAGGAGGGGCAGAAGGCGGGGGTGTTCTCCACCGCCACCCCGGCCGACCTGGTGGTGGACTACCACTTCGGCTCCGTCCACCACCTCAGCACCTGGTACCGGCCCGGCGGGCGCATGACCCCGCAGGAGGTCGCCGACCACCTGGCGGACCTGCTGCTGCGGGCCCTGCGGCCGTAAATCCCCACGCCGCGAACCCGGCGCCTCACGGATCCCCGGAGAACCGGAACCACCCACGACCCACTACCCAAGGCGGAGGCATCAGTGAAGGCATGGCGCGTCCACAGCAACGGCGAACCGCGCGAGGTGATGCGGCTGGAGGAGGTCCCGGACCCCGAGCCGGGCCCCGGCCGCCTCCTGCTGCGCGTACGGGCGGCGAACGTCAACTTCCCCGACGCGCTGCTGTGCCGTGGCCACTACCAGGTACGCCCCCCGCTGCCCTTCACCCCCGGTGTGGAGCTGTGCGGCGAGGTCGTGGCGGCCGGAGAGGGCGCCTCCACCGCCACCGGCACCCGCGTCATCGCCCAGCCCGACCTGCCCCACGGCGCCTTCGCCGAACTGGTGGCGGTCGACGAGGCCCACTGTGCCCCCGCGCCGAAGGCGCTGGAAGACGCCGAGGCCGCCGCCCTCCACATCGGCTACCAGACCGGCTGGTTCGGCCTCCACCGCCGCGCCCGCCTCCAGACCGGCGAGACCCTGCTGGTCCACGCCGCCGCCGGGGGAGTGGGCAGCGCCGCCGTCCAGCTCGGCAGGGCCGCGGGCGCCAAGGTGATCGGCGTCGTCGGCGGCCCCGAGAAGGCCGCGGTCGCCCGTGAGCTGGGCTGCGAGACGGTGATCGACCGGCGCGCGGTCGACGGCGTGAAGGGCCTGGCCCAGGCGGTCAAGGAGGCCACCGGCGGCCACGGCGCCGACGTGGTCTACGACCCCGTCGGCGGCGACGCGTACACCGCCTCCACCAAGTGCGTCGCCTTCGAGGGCCGGATCGTGGTCGTCGGCTTCGCCAGCGGCGCCATCCCCAGCCCCGGCCTCAACCACGCCCTGGTGAAGAACTACGCCATCCTCGGCCTGCACTGGGGCCTGTACAACACCCACGACCCGGCCGCCGTCCGCGCCTGCCACCAGGAGCTGACCCGGCTCGCCGAACAGGGCGCGATCAAGCCGCTGGTGAGTGAGCGCGTACCGATGGAGGGCGCGGCCGACGCCGTCCAGCGCGTCGCCGACGGCACCACCACCGGCCGCGTCGTCATCCAGCCCTGAGCCGTTGCCGGCCCACCCGCCGGCGCCGTGTGTCCCCGGACCGCTGGGCGGTTCGGGACACACGGCTCCCTTGTGCGCGACCGGAAAGGCCAGGAGAAGTTCACCGGTTGCGCTTCTCCGCATCGTGCAGGCGCTCGGCGTCCCCAACGGCCCCCCACTCACCACGCACGCTCGAAGTGGCGGCCGACGCGTGCCGAGGGGTTCCGCTGCCTGTGGGCGGAGGGGCACTCCGGTGTGCTGAGAGTTCGCGGGTGCGAGGGGAGAGGCGGAAACAGGGTCACAGTATGTTCCAGCGCAGCCGGGTGTCCGATTCCCGCAATCCCACGATGCGGCGTTCCACCTCCGCCAGGGAGCCGGGGGTATGGGCCGCCTTTCGGGCGTTGGTGGCGACCATCCTCAGCTCGCGGATATCACGCAGGACCGGATAGCCGGACCAGCACGTGACGTCATGGCCATAGGCCCGAGCAAACTGCTCGTAGTGCGCGACACCGTGGCCGAAGCGGCGGCAGTGGATCTCGATGGTCGTCAGGTCCCACTCCGGCTGCCCCCAAGCCATGGTGTCCCAGTCGCACAGCACGGCGCGCTCGCCGTCGTACAGGGCGTTGCGGTGCTGAGGGTCGCCCTGGAGAACGGCTTCGTGTAGTTCGTATGTGACGTCGGTGAGCTGCTTCTCCAACCAGTCCACACGCTGGGAGAGAAAGCGGACGGATTCCTGCGACAGCGAGGTGATCACCGAAAGGGAGGCCCGGATTGCCGACACGTTGTCCAGTGGCCTGAGCCGGAACGGCGGGGCGGGCAGCCGGTGCAGGGCACGCA
Organism: Streptomyces sp. ATLC9; assembly: GCF_057196705.1. Lineage (NCBI taxonomy): Bacteria > Bacillati > Actinomycetota > Actinomycetes > Kitasatosporales > Streptomycetaceae > Streptomyces > Streptomyces sp. ATLC9. The sequence goes on from NZ_JBXUOY010000059.1 coordinate 4,111, forward strand.
GCGGCCCGGCGAGGCTGCCCGCGGTCATCGGCTTGCCGTGCTGGGGAAGGTACGTCCAGAAGGTGACCGGGTGGCCGTCGATGACGACCGGCTGGTCCGGGCCCGGATACAGCGGGACGGTCGGGAAGTCCCGATCCATCAGCCATCGGACGAAGCGGACGGTGCGCTCGACTCCGGCCGGGTGCGACCCCCGCCGAGCGATCTTGACGACGACGGGCGCGTGGGCGAGGCGTACGACGGCATTGGTGTGGCCGCGCAGCAGCACCGCGCCGGTACTGTCCAACCCGGCCGCCTCACAGGCGCGTTCCAGAACGTGTCGCAGCTCGAATTCGGCGAACCCACCGTGGCGGGGCAGCGGTGCAGTCATGGACCAAGGCTGGCCGACGGCGCGCATGTCTGTCACACCATCCCCGGAGGAAGTGCCAGGATCTCACCCAATTCCCGCACGGCTCGGGAGGATCTCATCGAGGGTGGCAGTACCTCGATGACGTGCCGGGCCCGTGCTCCCAGGATCGTCGTCCGATGGGCCGGGGGTGCCTGAAGGTAGGCCGCACCCGCCAATCTGCACGCTTCTGTCAGGTTCTTCTCACGGGCGAGACAGATGGCCTGCTCCAGCCTGAGCAGTGCGGGGTCGATACCGCTGTGGCTCGGATACAGGGACAGTGCCCGCTGCTGAACTTCACGGGCTTGGCGGCTGCGACCGAGGAAGGTGTACACACCGCTGAGGTAGAGCAGCAGCCGGCGCTCGGGGAAGGCGAAGGCGTCCTCCACCGGTTCGTGCTCGCACCTCTCGAACAAACCGTGCGCATTGTGAAGCGCCTTTTCCGCCCCCGAGGCATCGCCCTGCCTGGCGAGTGCGCGTGCCTCGGCGACTGCGGCGAAGGCACCCGTGACGCTGAAGCGGTGGCGCAGCAGCAGACGGGCTTCCCGGGCCAGCGAGATCGCGGACTCCAACGGGCCGTAGTAGTAGGGCAGCATCGCCGCCTGAGCGCGCACCCTGGCGCGGATTTCGACATTCCCGCTGTCGTCGGCCGCTGTACGGGCCGTGGCGTACCAGGCGCGGGACTGCCTGAGGCGGCCGAGCTTCATCAGGCAGTCGGCGACGAGGGTCGCCAGGAGCGCGATCGTCTCCGATAGCCGCACCTGCGCCGCGGCAGGCTGCCGCTCGGCCGCCAGCGTCCGGACTTCTTCGAGGTCCGCGAGCAGCGCCCCGAGCATCGCCTCCGGCGGCGTGGAGATGTACTGCGTACGCAGCCACAGCAACCGCTCGTCCAACAGGTCGAGTTGGCCGGTACTCACGCTGGTGGACGCCAGCGTCCTGTCGACGGACCGGCGTACCGCTCCCGCCACGCGTTCGATGGGATCGGCCGGGAGATCGGTGATCGTGTCGCCCTCCGAACGGGCAGCGGCGGAAGGCCCTTTCGCCGAGTTCTCCTGAACGTACCCCGACGGGGAACGGGGAGTCGGAGCTTCCAACCGAGAGGAGCGGCGGTAATCCCCGACCATACCGATGCCCTGGGAGTCGGTCCGGTACAGACCGCAGAGAAGATCCACCGTCGCTGCTCTGGGGCGGCGGTCCGGACGCTTCTCCCACAGGGCGAGCTGGTCCTCGTCCACTTTCGGTGGCGAGGTCACGCCCGCCTCGGAGCACATGCGGCGGAACTCGGCCACGGCGGTGCCCAGCGTCCAGCCACGGGCCAGCCGGTGCGCCCGCAGCCTGCTCACTCCGCAGCAGCCGTGGATGGCGTCCACCGTCCGCTCTACGGCCCACTGTTCGGCGGTCGCGTGCTCCCGCCAGCGCTTGGCGCATGAGGGGCGGTGCTGTCCCTGCACGCTCCTACCTCCATTTCACCCGGGCAGTCATCGAGCGTAGTGATTGGCTCCACGCTCCGTGACGGAAACCCGTGACTTCTCGCGGGTTTGCCCCGGCCGACCGAGAAAAGCCACGGGCTGGGCACCATCCGTGATTTCTCCAGGTTGTTCGCCCCCTGCCGTCATGGCGAACCTGATGCACCTCGCCTCGCCGGGAAACGGAGGCTTCGCCCTGGGCGATGCACTTTTCCCAAGGGAGGCGAGCAGGAGTGCGGTTTTCCGACGAAGGCAGGAAACAGTGCGTCCACACCTCGACAACGCTCGCCCGACGGTTTGGAGTACGACCAAAGCGCGGCGCCTCTTCGTCTGTTCCTCCGCGCAGATGCGGGAGGCGTTGCCCCGTGCCGCTCTCGTCCGGCCGGGTGTGTGGTGCGAGGCGGTCACCGCCGCCGAGAGCGGACCGGGCGCGGAGGAGCGGCGCGGAGCGTACGCCGCCGCGTCGCCGGAGGCGGCGATCCGGTGGCTGCGGGCCGGGGCGCGGGCGGTGGCGTCGTCGCTGGGGCCGTTGCAGGCCGGGTATGTGCTGGACCACTGGGTGCACGGGCCCGGCTCGCTCCAGGACTACGTCCGGCTGCGCCGGGGCCGCCTTTGCGCGCTGACCCTCTACCGCGACGGACATCGGCTGACGTGGCGAGCCCGCCCGGTGCGGTTCGTGCGCCTGGCGGCGGTCAACGGCGGACGGCCGTGCACCGCCGCCGCGCAGGCAGGGGAGGTGCGGTGGCCGTGAACGCACAACCCTCGAACCGGCCGGACACGGTGCCGTACATCACCGCCTGGAGTGGCGAGCAGCGCCTCACACCTGCGGTGATCGCCACCGCACGAGGCATCGCCTACTCCGACGAGGTACCCCACGACCGCGACGCCGACGGCGCGCTGTGGGTGCGCCGCGCCCTGCACCCGGGCCGGGGCAGGCCGCGCTACTCCCGCGTTCATCCCCAGCGGCAGCGCCGGGCGATGGTCCGGCTGCTGTGCCAGATCTGCGGATCTCCGGCCGATTGCGACGAGCACGGGGTGCTGTGGCTGCTGGAGGACGACCGCACCGACTGGACCGGCTGGCCGGAGGGCCTGGTCACCGTCCATCCGCCCGTCTGCCTGTCCTGCGCACCGAAGGCCGCCGGGCTCTGCCCCCACTTGCGCGGCACCGGAGCGGTGGCGGTCCGCGTCCGCGACTCCTTCCTCGACGGCGTCCACGGCCAGACCCACCGCCTCCACAACGGCCGTCTCGTACCCGACCGGCAGGCCGTCGTCCTGTACGAACAGCCCGAGATCCGCTGGACACTGGCCGCCCAGGCCGCCCGCACTCTCAACGGCTGCACCCTGGTCGACCTCCACACCGGGCGGCCCCTGTGAACCGGCCCCGATCCTTCCGCGAGACGCACCTGTCCGAGCCGTTCTGCCACCAGGACGTACGCCGACCGCCGCGAGACGCCACGGCCACCACCGGACTCCGCCTCCTCGGACCTGCAACCCGTCTCTACCGGTGCCAGGCCGTCGCCTCCACCTCCGACGACGGCCGCATCTTTCCCCTCGGTGCCCATGCGGCCGGCTCACCCCGCCTGGCCCTGCGCTGGCTCCGGCAACGGGCCCGCCACATCGGCGACCAGCTCGACCCGCCGGCCGCTCGGCTCGTCCTGGCCTGGCTCCACGACGACCAGGCCCACGAGCACGCGTTAGCCGTCCTCGCCTCCGGCACGTCCTACACCCACACGGTTTTCGACGATGCCGTCCGCTACCTGCTCACCGCCCGACCGATCCCGAGGCCCTACCCGTGACCTTCGACCGTGCTGTCCAGACCGAGCAGTTGTACCGATACGAGATCACCGCCGCCCTGAACGCCGTGGTCCGCGCCTGCCAGGACATCGTCACCGAACACAGCCACCGCGGCTTCTGGACACCCCACACCAGCACCGAGCCGACCCCCAGCCACCGCGAGCTGATCGAGGCCGCCCGCCGCGATGTCCTCGACCGCCTCCAACTGGTCATCCACTGCGCCGAGACGGTCGCCTACACCATCGAGCACGACCGCTGGTGCCGGCCCAACCGGCCCACTGAGTAACGGACTCCCGTCGAGTAGGCGGGGCAGCCGGGAAACCCGGGGGGCGGACCGGCAGTGCATCGGGTAACGGCTCGGTATGGTCTGCTCATGGCAGTCGACATCGAGGATTTAGCGGCGCTGATCCGTGATCTGCATGTCGCTTACGACAGCAACGAGTGGGAGCCGAGCCCGGCGGAACGGGGCTGCGCTGCCCAGATTCTGGAAGTCGTCGCCTCACGCCCCCTCAGCGAGGCGATCGTCCAGGGCATGCGGCGGGCGGCTCCCCTGTCCGAGGACTCACGCCTTGCGCCCGTCGCGGTCTCTTACGCTGTGTACCTTCGGCGTTCGGTGGCCCCGCCTCCCGGTGCCGGCCAGCAGGTCGAGGACGCTTTCCTCGACCTGCTCCGGAAGATCACGGGCCACCCGGGGGAGGGCGCGGCAGTCGTGGTGGGGACGGGTGGGCCGTAGACCGTAACCGCAACCCCTCCCGAGATCGTCCCCGTCCGTGTCGTCGCACCGTAGCCGCCCGCACCGACATCAGGGCCCGGCCCTCGGAAAGGAGACGGGGGAATCACCCCCGTCCGGACTCCGCGAGGCGGTTGAAGCCGGCGAGGCGGGGCGAGACGGTGAAGGGGAAGGAATCGCCGTCAGGGGTCTTGAGGGCCGCGACGATGTCGTGGTCCGGTTCGCCGAACACCTCGAAGCGCTCCACGGTGCAGTGCTCCATGACCTCGCGGATGTACGGGTCCGACAGCCGCCAGTGGGAGCGGATGGCTTCGGAGTCGCGGTAGAGCTGGAAGCTGTGCGCCAGCATCCGTTCCTCGTCGATGAAGACCTCCACCATCAGCTGGGGTCCGTGCTCCTGAGCGAACGCCACCGCCTGCGCGATGGCGCGGCGGAAGCCGTCGAGGTGGCCGTCGGTGACGCGCATGGTGTTGCGGAAGAGGATGGTGCCGCTGCTCATGGTGTCCATGCGCTTGAGTGTCATACCTAAAGTTAGGTTTAGGTCAAGGGTGGATCCCGGCGGGAGGCACCGGCCATGTGATGAGCGTCAGCCGCCGGCCCGCCATGTCGCCGGCTGCCAGACTCGCTCCATGCGGAGGATCATCGAGGACATGGCCGGCCGCCTGGCCGAGGTGCCGGGCGTGGTCGGGGTGATGCTCGGCGGCAGCCGGGCGCGCGGCGAGCACAGGCCCGGATCGGACTGGGATCTCGGCGTCTACTACCGGGGCGATCCCGATCTCGCCGCACTGCGCGCACTGGCCGGTCCCGGCGTGGAGGTGGCCGGCCCGGGCGGCTGGGGGCCCTGGGTGAACGGCGGTGCGTGGCTGCGGGTGGACGGTGTGGCGGTGGACTGGATCCTGCGGGACCTGGACCGGGTCGAGCGGGTGTGGGCGGACTGCCGGGAGGGCCGGTACGAGGTGGGCGTACAGGCGGGGCATCCGCTCGGATTCTGGTCGCCGTGCTACGCGGGCGAGGTGGCGCTCGGCCGGGTACTGGCCGACCCGTCCGGCGAGTTGGCGGACCTTCGGCGCAGGACCGCGGTCTACCCCGAGCCGCTGCGGGAGGCGTTGACCGCGGCAGCCTGGGAGGCGGAGTTCCTGGTCGGCGCCGCGGCGAAGGGCGCGGCAGGGGCGGACACGCTCTACGTCTCGCTCTGCCTGTCCCGGGCGGTCGGTGTGCTGGTGCAGGCGGTGTTCGCCGAGGACCGGCGCTGGTGCCTCAACGAGAAGGGCGCGCTGGCCGTCGCCGAGACACTGCAGGCCGCGCCGGCCGGCTTCGGCCCGCGGGTCCGCCGCCTGCTGGGAGCACCCGGCGAGACCTCGGAGTCGCTGGCGGCGACGGTGGCCGAGGCACGGGCACTGGTCGGGGAGACCACCGCCGCACTGCGGAACCGCACCGGATGACAGCGCCTGCCCCCGAGTGCGGGGCCCGCGCGCCGCGGGCAACCCGCCGAAGTCCCGGCGGACCGCCGCACCGTTCAGGCGTACAGATCCTCCAGGCCGATGAGCAGGACGTCGCCGTCGCGTGCCGCCTCGGTGCGCAGGGCGTCGCTGAAGCCCGCACCGCTGAAACAGGCCAGCCTGCACCCATCGGTTTCCGCCGCGCCCCGCTGGGTGAGGATCTCCCGGGCCCGCCTGAGCCTCTCCAGGTGCTTCAGGCCCATGACCGTGCCCCACTTGGCCTCGCCGAGCAGGGCCACCGACGGTCTGCCCGCCCCCGATCCCGGCTCGACGGCGGCCACGTCGATCTCGATCTGCCTGCGCGCCGCCGGGTCGGTGACGACGCCGCTGCCCACCTGCCCGGGGAAGGAGTCGAGCAGGGTCTGCCCCGGGCCGAGTACGTACTCGCGGCACACCGCCTCGAAGTGCGGTCCGGCCACCTGGGAGGCGAAGCGCTCGGCCGACCGCTCCCACACCTGTGCCGCCTGGCCGCTCTCCAGCCGCGCCCAGGAGGGGCGCATCACGGCCTCGTAGAAGGTGATCAGCGGCTCGCTGATGCGGTAGTACGACTTCCCGGCCCGGAAGACGTCCGCCTCGCGGACCAGCAGATGGCTGTCCTCCAGGACGTGGAGGGGGTGGGAGATGTCCACCGACTTGCGGCCGATGTAGCTCGCGATCGCGCCCCGGGAGGTGTTGCCCTGGGCCACCGCGGCGAGGACCGAGTGGTAGAGCGCGGTGTCGCGGATGTCCGCCTCCTCGGCCAGCAGGTACCGGGCCTCCCGGAAGAGCGGACTGAGGGGAGAGAGGACGGTACGGCAGAGCCAGCCGTCGAACTCCTCCAGGCCGCCGGGAACGTCGTCCGCCAGGAACTGCCGCCGGTACGCGGGCGTGCCGCCGAGGACGGCGTGGAGCCGGGCCGCGAGGGCGGGCTCGTCCGCCACACCCCAGAAGTCCGCCGCTGCCCGGTAATCGAAGGGCCTCACGACGAGCTCCAGTTGGGCCCGGCCGCGCAGGGGAGCGGTGCTCGCCAGCAGACCGCCCATGACGGACATCGCCGAGCCGCACAGCAGCAGCCGCATCTGGCTCTCCCGCACCTGGAAGCGGTCGATCTCCCGCTGGATCAGGGAGGGGAGCTCCGGAGCCGTCTTCACCAGGTAGGGGAACTCGTCGATCACCACGAGCGCCGGTCCCCCGCCGCGCTCGGGCAGGGCTAGGGCGAACAGGTAGGAGATCGCGTCGTCCCAGGTGGCGAAGGAGAACGGGGCCGGGGAGCCGGTGTACTCGGCCAGAGCGGCGCCGAACTGGCGCAGCGACTCCGCGGCGGTCGCGGTCGTGGCGCCGAAGTAGAAACCGTCCCGCCGCTCCACGAGGGCGCGCAGCAGATAGGTCTTGCCCATGCGTCGCCGGCCGCTGACGACCCCGAGCATGGCGTGCGGCAGCGGGCGGGCCGCGAAGGCCGTGAGGCCGTCCCATTCAGCGTCCCGGCCGAAGACGTGGGGCGGTTTGGCGGGGAGGTTTGGGCGCGGCATCTCGCTCCAGGTATTAGGACTACACTCCTAAGGAGTGTAGTCCTAATACCCTCGCGCACCCCGACGGGCGCGGGGCCTCAGGACTGAGCGGGCGCGAAGCGCTTCAGCTCGCGGCGGGCCAGGGAGCGCTGGTGGACCTCGTCCGGGCCGTCGGCGAGCTGGAGGGTGCGGGCGCCGGCCCACAGCTCGGCCAGCGGGAAGTCCTGGCTGACGCCGCCCGCGCCGTGCAGCTGCACCGCGCGGTCCAGGATGCCCACGACCGTGCGCGGCACCGCGATCTTGATGGCCTGGATCTCGGTGTGCGCGCCCCGGTTGCCGACGGTGTCCATCAGCCAGGCCGTCTTGAGCACCAGCAGCCGCAGCTGCTCCACCGACACCCGCGCGTCGGCGATCCACTGCTGGACGACGCCCTGCGCGGCCAGCGGTTTGCCGAAGGCGGTACGGGTGCCGGCCCGGCGGCACATCAGCTCGATCGCCCGCTCGGCCATGCCGATCAGCCGCATGCAGTGGTGGATGCGGCCCGGCCCCAGCCGGGCCTGGGCGATGGCGAAGCCGCCGCCCTCCTCGCCGATCAGGTTGGCCACCGGCACCCGCACGTCGTGGAAGAGGATCTCGGCGTGGCCGCCGTGCCAGTGGTCCTCGTAGCCGTAGACCGTCATCGCGCGGCGCACCTCGACGCCCGGGGTGTCGCGCGGGACCAGCACCATCGACTGCTGGCGGCGGATGTCCTCGCCGTCCGGGTCGGTCTTGCCCATCACGATGAAGACCGCGCAGTCGGGGTTCATCGCCCCGGAGATGTACCACTTGCGGCCGGTGATGACGTACTCGTCGCCCTTGCGCCGGATGCGGGTCTCGATGTTGGTGGCGTCGGAGGAGGCGACCTCCGGCTCGGTCATGGCGAAGGCCGAGCGGATCTCGCCGGCCAGCAGCGGCTTCAGCCACCGCTCGCGCTGCTCGGCGCTGCCGAACTGGGCCAGCACCTCCATGTTGCCGGTGTCGGGCGCGGCGCAGTTGGTGGCGGTCGGGGCGAGCTGCGGGCTGCGGCCGGTGATCTCGGCCAGCGGCGCGTACTGGAGGTTGGTCAGTCCGGCGCCGTGCCCGGCGTCGGGCAGGAAGAGGTTCCACAGGCCGCGCTCGCGGGCGGCGGCCTTCAGCTCCTGAACCACCGGCGGGGTGCGCCACGGCGAGTCCAGTGCCGCGCGCTGCTCGTCGGCCACCGCCTCCGCCGGGTGGACGTGCTCGTCCATGAAGGCCAGCAGCTTCTCGCGGAGCTCCTCGGTGCGCGCGTCGAATCCGAAGTCCATGGCGGATCAGCCCTCCCGCAGGGTGGTGAGGCCTTCTGAGACGAAGAGGGGGACGAGTGCGCCGATGCGGTCGAATCCCGCGCCGACGGTCTGCCCGAGGGTGTAGCGGTAGTGGATGCCCTCCAGGATCACGGCGAGCTTGAAGTAGGCGAACGCCGTGTACCAGGCGATGTTCGAGACGTCGCGTCCCGACAGCGTCGCGTACCGCTCGACCAGCTCCCGCGCGTCGGGGTGGCCGGGCGCCTCGCGGGTGGTGGCGATGGGGGCGCCGGGGATGCGCCGCCGGCTGCTGTACATCACCAGCAGGCCCAGGTCGGTCAGCGGGTCGCCGAGGGTGGACATCTCCCAGTCGAGGATGGCGGCGATCCCGTCGTCCGCGCCGACGAGCACGTTGTCCAGCCGGTAGTCGCCGTGGACGATCGCGGGGGCGGGGGAGACGGGCAGCCGGCTGCCGAGCAGGGCGTGGAGCTCGTCGATGCCGGGCAGCTCGCGGCTGCGGGAGGCGTCCAGCTGCTTGCCCCAGCGCCGCAGCTGCCGCTCCAGGAAGCCCTCGGGGCGTCCGAAGCCGTCCAGGCCGACGGAGGCCGGATCCACCGAGTGCAGCTTCACCAGGGCGTCGGACAGGCCGAGGACCAGCTCGCGGGTGCGCCCGGGGCCGAGCGGGGCGAGCTGCTCGGCGGTGCGGTAGGGGGTGCCCTCCACGTACTCCATCACGTAGAAGGGCGCGCCGAGGACGGCGGTGTCCTCGCACAGCAGCACCGCGCCGGGCACGGGCACGTCGGTGGGGCCCAGGGCGTTGATCACCCGGTGCTCGCGGGCCATGTCGTGCGCGGTGGCCAGGACGTGGCCCAGCGGGGGGCGCCGCACCACCCAGCGCGAGGTGCCGTCACTCACCTCGTAGGTCAGATTCGAACGGCCGCCCTCGATCAGCTCCGCGCTCAGGGGCCCCTGGACGAGCCCCGGGCGCTCGCCGTCCAGGTACGCGCGCAGCCGCGCGGGATCGAGGCCCGGTGGGTGGTGCTCGGTCATCGGCAGGCTCCTCGGCGGGAAGAGGGTGGTCGTGCGTACCGGGCAATGATGCCGACCAGTCGGTATGGAGTCCAGGGAGGAGCGCGAAAAGAGCGCCCCGACACCGCGCGGAGACGGCGCCGGGGCTGCGACACGGGTCAGCGGGGGACGGCGGCGACGGCCAGCTCCGTGACCTCGTCCGGCGTCCCGTCGATGGGAACGACCGCGCCCGCCTCGTCCGCGTCCAGCGCCTCCAGCGTCTCGAACTGGGACCTCAGCAGTGCGGACGGCATGAAGTGCCCGGTGCGGCCCGTCAGCCGCTCGCCGATCAGCTCGGGCGAGCCGTCCAGATGGAGGAAGAACACATCCGGCGCGGCCCGGCGCAGCCGGTCGCGGTAGACGCGCTTGAGGGCGGAGCAGGTGACCACGCCGCCGTCGGCGACCTGGGCCTTGAGCCAGGCGGCGATCGCGTCCAACCAGGGCGCGCGGTCGGCGTCCGTCAGCGGGACGCCCGAGGCCATCTTCGCCACGTTCTCGGGCGGGTGGAATTCGTCGGCCTCCGCGTACGGCACCCCCAGCCGCTCCGCCAGGGCCGTGCCCACCGTCGTCTTCCCGGACCCGGACACACCCATCACCACGACGAGCGGACTCACAACAGCCACACCACCACTCCAAAGATCGGCACGGACAGCGTACAGAGGGCCGCCGCGTACGCCGTGCGCGTACCCAGCGTCCCCGGCCGGGGCACATCCAGCGCGCGGATGCGGCGGTGGGCCAGCGCCAGGAACACCAGCCACACCAGCGCCCCCAGCGCGGCCGGCGCGTACTGCCGCGGCGGCCCGCCGTCGTGCAGCGCCCCGCGGGCCAGCAGTGCCACCACCGCCGCGAAGGCCAGGGTGGTGCGCCGCCACGCCATCCGGGTGCGCTCCGGCTGCGCGGCCGGATCGCGTACGGCCGCCCCGCCCCCGCGTGGCCGGCGGTCCGCGCTCACCGGCCCAGCTCTCCCAGCAGCACCCCGGCGACCACCACCAGCGCGGCCACCGCCGTGCCCAGCGCCAGCAGCACGGGGAAGCGGGACAGCGGCAGATCGTCGCCGTGCCGCATGGCCCGCTCGGTGCGCAGCCAGTGGTTGACCGCCCGCACCGCGCACAGCGCGCCGCCCGCCAGCAGCACCACGGCGATCGCGGCCCGGGGGCCGGGGCGGATCCCGGTCAGGAACTGGTCCACCGCCAGGCCGCCCGCCACCAGCGCCAGCGCGGTGCGGATCCACGCCAGGAAGGTCCGCTCGTTGGCCAGCGAGAAGCGGTAGTCGGGGGTGGTGCCCTCGGCCCGCATCCGCTCCGGCGTCAGCCACAGCCGCAGCGAGTCCCGCAGTCCATGCCAGAGCCGTTCGATCATGCTCCCGACACTACGCGGAGCCCCCGGCCCGCTCCCGGTGCCACTCCTCCAGCCGCCGGTGGCACTCCAGGCCGTCGGGTACCACGTCCCACTCCTCCAGCCGCCGCTCCAGCTCGTCCTTCGGCAGGAAGTCCCACCAGGCGACCTCCTCGGCCTGCGGGCGCACCGGCAGATCGCACCGCACCTCGTAGACGGCCAGGAACCAGGTGTGCTCCGGCGACTCGTACAGGAACGTCAGCCGGTGCTCGGGGTGCGGCAGCCCGCTCACCCCCAGCTCCTCCCCGGCCTCGCGCAGCGCCGCCTCGTCATAGCTCTCGCCCGCGCCGACCACGCCCCCGACCACCACGTCGTACATCGAGGGGAAGACCAGCTTGCCCGGAGTGCGGCGGTGCACGAAGATCCGGCCCTCGGCGTCGTACACCCGCACCGACACGCTCCGGTGCCGCATCCGCCGGGCGGTGGCGGTGCCGCGCCGGGCCCGGCCGATCACACGGTCGTACTCGTCCACGATGTCCAGCAGCTCGTTCGCGGACCTGCCTGCCGTATCCTCGCTCGCTTCGCTCGTCACCCGGCCATCAAAGCAGCCCGCGGGGGTGTCATGCGCCCGGACGGGGGGTTACTCTCCGGTCACCAGCGGGACGGACCGAGGAACGGATGGGCCGATGGCGTACGACGCCGATGTGATCGTGATCGGGGCGGGCCTGGCCGGGCTCGCGGCCACCGCCGAACTCGCCGACGCCGGACGGAAGGTGATCCTGCTCGACCAGGAACCCGAAGCGTCCCTGGGCGGCCAGGCGCACTGGTCCTTCGGCGGGCTGTTCCTCGTCGACTCGCCCGAGCAGCGCCGTATGCGGGTGCGTGACAGCCGCGAGCTGGCCTGGCAGGACTGGCTCGGCACGGCCGGCTTCGACCGCGAGGAGGACGCCTGGCCGCGCCGCTGGGCCGAGGCGTACGTCGACTTCGCGGCAGGGGAGAAGCGCGCCTGGCTGCGCGCCCAGGGCGTGCGGCTGTTCCCCGTCGTCGGCTGGGCCGAGCGCGGCGGCTACGACGCCCGCGGCCACGGCAACTCGGTGCCGCGCTTCCACATCACCTGGGGCACCGGACCCGGCCTGGTCGAACCCTTCGGGCGCAGGGTGCGGCAGGGTGCCGAACGGGGTCTGGTGGACCTGCGCTTCCGGCACCGTGTCACGGGGCTGGCCCGCGGCGCCGGAGCGGTGGACACCGTCACCGGCGAGGTGCTCGCCCCCAGCGGTGCCGCACGCGGAACCGCCAGCGGCCGGGAGGTGACCGGCGTCTTCGAACTGCGTGCCCAGGCGGTGATCGTCGCCTCCGGCGGCATCGGCGGCAACCACGACCTGGTGCGCGCCAGCTGGCCCGAGCGCCTGGGCACCCCGCCGAAGCGGATGCTCTCCGGGGTACCCGCCCACGTCGACGGCGCGATGCTGGGCATCGCCGAGGAGGCCGGCGGCCGGATCGTCAACCGCGACCGGATGTGGCACTACACCGAGGGCATCGAGAACTGGGACCCGATCTGGGCGCGGCACGGCATCCGCATCCTGCCCGGCCCCTCCTCCCTGTGGCTGGACGCCACCGGCCGCCGGCTGCCGGTGCCGCTCTTCCCCGGCTTCGACACGCTCGGCACCCTCGAGCACATCATGGGCACGGGGTACGAGTACACCTGGTTCGTCCTCACCAGGAAGATCATCGAGAAGGAGTTCGCGCTCTCCGGCTCCGAGCAGAACCCCGACCTCACCGGCCGCAGCGTCCGCCGGGTGCTCGGCAGGGCCCGCTCCGGAGCGCCCGGCCCGGTACGCGCGTTCATGGACAGGGGTGCCGACTTCGTCGTCGAGCGCGACCTGTCCGCCCTGGTGCGCGGCATGAACGCGCTCACCGGGGACGGCCTGATCGACGAGGCCGCCCTGCGCCGCGAGATCACCGCCCGCGACCGCGAGGTCGCCAACCCCTTCACCAAGGACCTCCAGATCACCGCCGTCCGGGGCGCCCGCGGCTACCTCGGGGACAAGCTGATCCGCGTCGCCCCGCCCCACCGGCTGCTGGACCCCAAGGCGGGCCCGCTGATCGCCGTGCGCCTGAACATCCTCACCCGCAAGACCCTCGGCGGTCTGGAGACCGACCTGTCCTCCCGCGTCCTCACCACCGGAGGCGAGGTGCTGCCCGGTCTCTACGCGGCCGGCGAGGCCGCCGGCTTCGGCGGCGGGGGCATGCACGGCTACCGCTCCCTGGAGGGCACCTTCCTGGGCGGCTGCCTCTTCTCGGGCCGCACCGCGGGCCGCGCGGCGGCGAGGGCCGTGGGCTGAACCGGGCCGGGCGGGAACCCGGCCACCGGGCCGGGCCCGGACACGGCGAGGGCCCCGCGGATCTCCGCGGGGCCCTCGCCTTCCCTGTGTCCGGAGGGGGACTTGAACCCCCACGCCCGATAAAGGGCACTAGCACCTCAAGCTAGCGCGTCTGCCATTCCGCCACCCGGACAGGTGTGTGCCGCCGACCGCAGCCGTGGCGACGTGTAAACCATAGCACTGGAGGGGGGCCGGGCGATCACCCCGGCTCCTGTGCTCCGGCCCCTGGAAACGGGAGGATGGGCGCGGACCCCCGCAACACGAGGAGGCAGTGTGAGCGAGCCGAACGCGACCACCACCGCGGCCGACGCGGTCAGGGGCGAGGACGAGGTCGTCGACCTGTGCCGCGATCTCATCCGGATCGACACCAGCAACTACGGCGACCACTCGGGACCGGGCGAACGGGCCGCGGCCGAGTACGTGGCGGAGAAGCTCGCGGAGGTGGGACTGGAGCCGGAGATCTTCGAGTCGCACCCGGGCCGGGCGTCGACCGTCGCCAGGATCGAGGGCGAGAACCCCTCCCGGCCCGCGCTGCTCATCCACGGGCACACCGACGTCGTCCCGGCCAACGCCGAGGACTGGACCCACCACCCGTTCTCCGGCGAGATCGCCGACGGCTGCGTGTGGGGCCGCGGCGCGGTCGACATGAAGGACATGGACGCGATGACGCTGGCGGTCGTGCGCGACCGGCTGCGCAGCGGCCGCAAGCCCCCGCGCGACATCGTGCTCGCCTTCCTCGCCGACGAGGAGGCGGGCGGCACCTGGGGGGCGAAGCACCTGGTCAAACGGCACCCGGAGCTGTTCGAGGGCGTGACCGAGGCGATCGGCGAGGTCGGCGGCTTCTCCTTCACCGTCAACGAGAAGCTGCGGCTGTACCTGGTGGAGACCGCCGAGAAGGGCATGCACTGGATGCGGCTCACCGTGGACGGCACCGCCGGGCACGGCTCGATGACCAACGACGACAACGCGATCACCGAACTGTGCGAGGCGGTCGGACGGCTGGGACGGCACAGGTTCCCGGTCCGGGTGACCAAGACGGTGCGCTCCTTCCTCGACGAGCTCTCCGACGCCCTCGGCGTGGAGCTGGACCCGGAGGACATGGACGAGACCCTGGCGAAGCTCGGCGGCATCGCCAAACTGATCGGGGCGACGCTGCGCAACACCGCCGCGCCGACGATGCTCGGCGCCGGCTACAAGGTCAACGTCATCCCCGGGCAGGCCACCGCCCATGTCGACGGGCGCTTCCTGCCCGGCCACGAGGAGGAGTTCCTGGCCGACCTCGACCGGATCCTGGGCCCGCGCGTGAGGCGCGAGGACGTGCACGCCGACAAGGCGGTGGAGACCGGCTTCGACGGCGCCCTGGTGGACGCCATGCAGTCCGCGCTGAAGGCCGAGGACCCGATCGCGCGGGCCGTGCCGTACATGCTGTCCGGCGGCACCGACGCCAAGTCCTTCGACGACCTGGGCATCCGCTGCTTCGGGTTCGCCCCGCTGAAGCTGCCGCCGGAGCTGGACTTCGCCGGGATGTTCCACGGGGTGGACGAGCGGGTGCCGGTGGAGGGGCTGAAGTTCGGCGTGCGGGTACTGGACCGCTTCATCGACCAGTGCTGACCGGCCCGGCGCCGCAGGGCCGGGCGCGGTCCGGCACGGTCCGGCCCTCCCGGTAATCGCCTGTGTGTACGTGTGCGACCAGGACGGGTGAATGCGCCCTCGGGCCGTAGCCCGCTTCCTCCGGTGTCGTTACAGGGAGTGCGGTCCGCGGCTGGGATCGCATTGCCAACAAGGAGGAAGAATGATCAAGAAGGTCGTCGCCGTCGCGGCTGCCACCGGTGGTCTCGTGCTCGCGGGCGCGGGTGTGGCCGCAGCCGACTCCGGTGCCCAGGGCGCTGCCATCGGCTCCCCCGGTGTCGTCTCCGGCAACGTCATCCAGGCGCCGATCCACGTTCCGGTGAACGCCTGCGGCAACACGATCAGCGTGATCGGGCTGCTGAACCCCGCCTTCGGCAACTTCTGCGTCAACAGCTGACGTCGCGTCCGGGTCCGCGAGGGGCCCGTGCGTGGCGGCCCCGGAGCGCGCGCCATGCGCTCCGGGGCCGCCGTTTCGGCGGGCGGGGGCGAGGAGTGCCTCCCGCCCGCGCTCAACCCGTAGACCGCAAGCCACCCGCACACCAGAGGGCAAGGGGAAGTACACATGCGACAGGTCACAAGGAAGGGCCTGATCACCATCGCCGCGGCCGGCGGCGTGCTGGCCATGTCGGGCGGTCACGCCGCCCACGCGGACGCCGAGGCCCGGGGTGTGGCCGCGGGCTCGCCGGGCGTGCTGTCCGGCAACACCGTCCAGGCCCCGGTCCACGCGCCGGTGAACGCCTGCGGCAACACCGCGACCGTCGGCGGCGGTCTCAACCCGGCCTTCGGCAACGAGTGCGCCAACGTGGACGACGACCACCAAGGCGGCCACCAGGGGAACCCCGGCGGGCAGAACTGGGGACAGGACGAGGAGCAGAGCGAGGAGCAGAGCAAGGGGCACGGCGAGAAGCGGCGCGGGAAGCACGCCGGCGACGGCGGGGCCCGGGCCGAGGGTGTGGCCGCGGGCTCGCCGGGCGTGCTGTCCGGCAACACCGTCCAGGCCCCGGTCCACGCGCCGGTGAACGCCTGCGGCAACTCCGTGAACGTGGCGGGCGCGCTCAACCCGGCCTTCGGCAACGAGTGCGCCAACGTGAGCGACCACAAGCCGTCCCCGGAGAAGCCCGGGCCCGAGCACCCGGAGAAGCCCGGGCCCGAGCACCCGGAGAAGCCCGGGCCCGAGCGCCCGGAGAAGCCGGAGCCGGAGCCGGAGGAGTCCAAGCAGCCGGAGAAGAGGGACGAGCCCCGTGCCGAGGCCCCCCGGAAGTCCGCCCCCCAGGCCATGGGCGGCGAGCTGGCGCAGACCGGCAGCGTCGGGCTGGGCACGGTCGTCCCGGCCGGTGCCGGGGTGCTGCTCGGCGGAGCCCTGCTCTACCGGCGCGCCCGCGCCATGCGGGGCTGACCGGCGCCAGGAGGCACCCCGGGGACCACAGCCGGAAGCACGGCGAGGAGCGGGCTCCGCCCCTTATGGGGGTCGGGGTCCGCTCCTTCCGCGTTCCGCGTCACCAGGTGGCGCGCAACTGGCGGATGATCCGCCGCCGCAGCCGCACCCGGCGGCTGCCGTCGGAGTTGAGCCTGAGGCGGTCCAGTTCCCAGTGTCCGTACTCGGCGTGTTCGGTCAGCAGACGTGTGGTGGCCTTGCGGGAGACCCCGCGCGGGACGTACACATCGCGAAATTCGTATTCCGGCATCACATCTATTGTGCGTGCGGGGCCCCGGTACGGATAGCGTCTGCACTATGTCTGATGCTGCGCAGCCCGGTGCTGCCGAGGTACGAGCCGCCGCCGAAGCGTTGAAGACCGCGCTGGACCGTCACCTCGAAGCCGTCGAACGACGGTCTGCCGAGGGGGGCTCGGGTGCCCGGGCCGCCCGGGCCGAGGCCGCCGTCCACGCCGCCTTCGACGAACTCGCCGCGGCGGGCGAGGCGTACGACGAGCTGTTGTACGACGTCTACGACGAGGTCACACCCTTCGAGATCCCGGGCGGCGACGGCATGCCCGCCTACGCCGGGCCGGAGGAACCCGGCGTCCTCAGCGTCCTCATCCGCCGCGACTACACCGTCGTGGAGCCGCAGCGGCTGATGGCCCAGGCCCAGCGCGTCACCGCGCTCGACCCGGACTCGGCGGACACGGACGAGGAGGCGCTGGAGGGCCCCTTCGCCGGGAGCGGGGTGCACGCCGCCCTCAGCGTGCTGTTCGGCGAGTACGAACCCGACGAGATCGCCACCCGGCACGAGGAGTTCGGACTGGAGGAGGGCGACTCCACGCTCTGGGTGATCGCGGGCGACGAACCCGCCGAGCCGGGGGAGTGGCTGGGCTCGCCCTTCGACGGGGCCGACCCCGAGCAGGTCGTCTGCCGCTTCGACGCCAGCGCCGTCTTCGACGAGGAGGAGGACCTCTACGGCGAGGACGAGGGCGGCGGGCCGGTGGTCCGGGTCGCGGACTGATACGCCCCGCCCTGCCCCGCCGTCGACGCCTGCGCGCGCAGCAGCGTGCGCAGGCGTGTCGTGCGCTCCGGGGCCGGGATCCGCTCCACCGCCCGCGGCAGCGCCTGGTCCACACCGTGCACCACGGACAGGTGCCGCTCGCCGCGGCCGAACGCCGTGTACACCCAGGCGCGGTTGAGGGCCGGGACCGCGTCGCCCGGAAGCACCACCACGGCCGCCGGCCAGCGCGTCCCGACGGCCTGGTGGGCGGTGATCGCCCAGCCGTGCCGCACCGTCCGCGCCACCCGCCCGCGCGGGACGGTGACGGCGCGGCCGGAGCAGTCCAGACGCAGCCCCTCCTCGTCCCCCGACACCACCGTCCCCAGCGAGGTGTGCCCGGGTGCGGGGGAGTGGGCCACCCGGTCGCCCGGGTCGAAGCCGCCGAACCGGCCGGGGCCGGGGTTGAGCCGCTCCTTGAGCGCGGCGTTGAGCGCCCGGGTGCCCGCGGCGCCGCCGTGGCCGGGCGTGATCACCTGCGTCAGCCCTGCGGGCACCCCGAGTGCCCGGGGCACCGAGTCGGCGACGAGCTGCACGGTGCGGTGCACCGCCTCCCCGGCGTCGCGCACCGGGACGATCACCACCTCCCGGCCGGGCGCCTCCACCTGGTTCAGCTCGCCGACCCCGACGCCCGAGACCAGTTCGCCGACCGGCCCGGGATCCGGGGTGCGGGAGACGACCTGCGGGCAGACGCGTGCCGCGAGCAGATCGGCCAGCACCTGGCCGGCGCCCGCCGAGCCGAGCAGGTGCGGATCACCGCTGAGGACCAGCCGTGCGCCGTCCGGCACCGCCTCGACCAGCGCCGCCGCGCGCTCGGCGTCGAGCTGGGGGGCGTCCAGCACGGCGAGCAGGTCCAGCGCGTACGCGCCCTCCTCGTCGCGCCCAGTTGCTGCAGAGCGTCGACCGCATCGAGACCTCCGGCAAGTGGACGATCATATTCCACCTCAAGCGGCCGGACGCGACCTTCCCGCTGGTCCTGGCCACCCCCGC
>NZ_JBXUOY010000060.1:0-22524 GCF_057196705.1 Streptomyces sp. ATLC9
CCCCAGACCTGCCCGGCGGCCACGAGCACCGCGGCGGCGCCCAGCGCGCCGGCGGTCAGCGCGGCGCCCAGCGCGCGCCGCGTGCCCGGGGAGGCTTCCGTGGGCTCCTCGGTCCGGGGTGCGGGCTCGGGGGAGGAAGGGGGCGTGTGCGGGGAAATCACTCCACCACGCTACCGCCGAGCCGTCCGGCGGTGTGCACCGCCCTGAGCACCGCCGCGGCCTTGTTGCGGCACTCGGCGTCCTCCGCCGCCGGGTCGGAGTCGGCCACGACCCCGGCGCCCGCCTGGACGTACGCCGTCCCGTCGCGCAGCAGCGCGGTGCGGATGGCGATGGCGGTGTCGGCGTCGCCGGCGAAGTCCAGATAGCCCACGCAGCCGCCGTACAGACCGCGCCGGGCCGGTTCCAGCTCCTCGATGATCTGCATCGCGCGCGGCTTGGGCGCACCGGAGAGGGTGCCCGCCGGGAAGCAGGCGGTGAGCGCGTCGAAGGCGGTGCGGCCCTTCGCCAGCCGCCCGGTGACCGTGGAGACGATGTGCATCACATGGCTGTAGCGCTCGATGGACATGAAGTCCACGACCTCGACGCTGCCGGGCTCGCAGACCCGGCCCAGGTCGTTGCGGCCCAGGTCGACGAGCATCAGGTGCTCGGCACGCTCCTTGGGGTCGGCCAGCAGCTCCTCGGCCAGGGCCGCGTCCTCCCGCGGGGTGGCGCCGCGCGGGCGGGTCCCGGCGATGGGGTGCATCATCGCCCGCCCGTCCTCGACCTTCACCAGGGCCTCGGGGCTGGAGCCGACGACGTCGAAGCCCTCCAGGCGCAGCAGGTACATGTACGGGCTGGGGTTGGTGGCGCGCAGCACGCGGTAGACGTCCAGCGCGCTCGCCGGGCAGGGTGCCTGGAAGCGCTGCGAGGGCACCACCTGGAACGCCTCGCCCGCGCGGATGCGTTCCTTGATCTCCTCCACGGCCCCCCGGTAGGCCGCCCCGCCCCACAGGGCCGCGTACTCGGGCAGCTCCGGCGCCGGCAGCGAGGCGGCCATGGCGGGCGCGGGCCGGGCGAGGTCGGCGGCCATGGCGTCCAGACGGCGCACGGCGTCGGCGTGGGCCTCGTCCACCCCGGTGTCGAGGTCGTTGTGGTTGATGGCGTTGGCGATCAGCAGCACCGTGCCGTCGCGGTGGTCGAGGACCGCGAGGTCGGAGGTGAGCATCATGGTCAGCTCGGGCAGCCCCAGGTCGTCGCGGGCGCTGTCGCCGATGCGCTCCAGACGCCGCACGGTGTCGTAGCCCAGGTAGCCGACCATGCCGCCGGTGAAGGGCGGCAGGTCGGCGTCGCGGTGCAGGTCGCGGGGGGTGTGCAGGGCCTCGACGGTGGCGCGCAGGACCTCCAGGGGATCCCCGCCCGCGGGGACGCCGACGGGCGGGGCGCCCAGCCAGTGGGCCTGCCCGTCGCGCACGGTGAGGGTGGCGGAGGTGCGTACGCCGACGAAGGAGTAGCGCGACCAGGTGCGTCCGTTCTCCGCCGACTCCAGCAGGAAGGTGCCGGGGCGCTCGGCGGCGAGTTTGCGGTACAGCGCGATGGGGGTGTCGCCGTCCGCGAGCAGGCGCCGGGTGACCGGGACGACGCGGCGGTCCTTGGCCAGCGTGCGGAAGGTCTCCAGGTCCGGGGAGGCGCCGGGGGAGGTGGCCTGGGCTGTCATGCCGGGCTCCCCTCCCACGCCGCCGCGGGACCGCCCAGCGGCAGTTCACCGGCGTCGAAGCAGGTGCGGTCCCCGGTGTGGCAGGCGGCGCCCACCTGGTCGACCTTGACCAGCACGGTGTCGCCGTCGCAGTCCAGGGCCACGGACTTCACGTGCTGGACGTGCCCGGAGGTGTCGCCCTTGGCCCAGTACTCGCCGCGGCTGCGGCTCCAGTAGGTGCAGCGGCCGGTGGTGAGGGTGCGGTGCAGGGCCTCGTCGTCCATCCAGCCGAGCATCAGCACCTCACCGGTGTCGTACTGCTGGGCGATGGCGGGCACCAGGCCGTCGGCGGTGCGCTTGAGGCGGGCGGCGACGGCGGGGTCGAGTGGGGATCGGGGCATGGGGTCATTGTGCCGTCGCGGCGGCGCTCACCGCGAACCCCGCCCGGGAACCGGGACGGACGTGGCCCGCGGCGCGCACCGCACGGCGCTGTGGCAGTGTTGTGACGCACCCGGGATTTGGCATGTCCGTGCTGTACGGCATTCTTCCGCCATGAGCTATCCACCGCCGCCCGACGGCGCGCGCAATCCCGGCCCAGGCGGCGCTTTCGGTCCGCCGCAGGGCTTCGGCCCGCCCGCGGGCGGTTACGGCTACCCGGCTCCGGGAGGCCCGCCCGGACCGCCCGGAGCCCCTGGCGGGTACGGCGGACACGGCTATCCGGGCGCACCCGGCGGTCCCGGTGCGCCCGGTCCCTACCCTCCCCCGCCGGGCGGAGGCGGCGGGGGCAACGGCGGGAGGATCGCGGCGATCATCATCGCCGCGGTGGTCGTCGCGGGGCTGATCGTCGGAGGCGTGCTGCTGGCCGCCGGCGGCGGGAGCGGCGGGAACCGGGCGGAGCCGAACGGCGCGTCCAGCGCCCCGGCCTCTCCCGACCCCTCCCCCACCGCCGAGGCGGGCGACGAGCCGGCACGGGAGCCCTCCACGGACGCGCCCGCGCCCGAGGTGACGACGATGCCCAGCGACCTCGTGCTGTACGTGGTACTCGACCCGGGCGCCTGCTTCGACCACCCGGCGCTGAGCAGCGACGTCACCGAGGTCGAGGAGCGGCCCTGCGACGAGCCCCACGACGGCGAGGTGATCGCCAACGAGACGATCACCGGGGACTTCGGCACCCAGGCGGAGCTGCGGAAGGAGGTCATGTCGCTGTGCAAGGCGGACGTGGAGAAGCGGCTGGCCCGGATGCCGCAGGACAGGACGTACTACTACTACGCCATCTTTCCGACGCTGCTGACGTACAACCGGGGTGAGGACCAGGTCACCTGCTCCCTCACGCTCAGCAACGAGGTGGACGGCCCGGAGCTGGACGCACCGCTGCCGGACTGACCCGGGCGCGGTGCGTGGCGTGGGTCGGCGCACGGTCGTAGGGTGGCCGTATGTCGACCCACGCCCGGCGCGAACGCCTTCTGCTCGCCGACCTGTTGGAGACCTACGGGCCCGAGGCGCCCACCCTGTGCGAGGGGTGGCGGACCAGGGAGCTGGCGGCCCATGTCGTGGTGCGCGAGCGCCGCGCGGACGCCGCCGGCGGGATACTCCTCAAGGCGCTGCGGCCCCGGCTGGAGCGTGTGCAGCAGGAGTTCGCGGCCAAGCCCTACGAGGAACTGATCCAGCTCGTCCGCACCGGCCCGCCGAAGATGTCGCCCTTCTCCCTCAAGCAGGTCGACGAGGCGGCCAACACCGTGGAGTTCTTCATCCACGGCGAGGACGTCCGGCGGGCCCGGCCGGACTGGACGCCGCGCGAGATCGACCCGGTCCTCGCCGACGCCCTGTGGCGGCGGCTGGAGACCACCGCCCGCGCCTACGGCCGCCGGTGCCCGGTCGGCCTGGTGCTGCGCCGCCCCAACGGCCAGGTGGCGGTGGCCCGCAAGGGCGCCCCGGTGGTCACCGTCACGGGCGAGCCCGGTGAACTGCTGCTCTTCGTCTCCGGCCGGCAGGACTCGGCACGGGTGGAGCTGGAGGGCGACGAGAAGTCCGTGGCGCGCGTACGCGAGGCGAAGCTCGGCCTCTGACACCCGTCCCGGCGCCCTTCCGGCCGGGCTCCGTTCAAGCCGGCGGCGAACGGCACGGCACGGAGGTCCTCCACGTGGTCGGCTTCGGCGGCGGGGCCCGGGTGGTGGCCGCGCCCGGGCACACCGACGGCAGCATCGCGCTCCATCTTCCCGCGCACGGGGTGCTCTTCGCGGGGGACGCGATCGCGAACGTGGAGGGCCGCACCATCCTGGGGGTGTTCAACCTCGACCGCGCCCGCGCGATGGAGTCGTTCCGCCGGCTGGCCGCCCTGGAGACGGAGACCGCCTGCTTCGGGCACGGCGCCCCGATCCCCCGGGAGGCGGGCGCGGCCCTGCGCGGGGCCGAGCGGGCCGCGGGTGACGGCGCCTGAGGCGGACGGGCCGTCCGGGCCACCGGTCAGCGCACCGGGTGGCCGGCCTCGCGCAGGGCGTTCTTGACCTGCCCGATGCGCAGGTCTCCGAAGTGGAAGACGCTCGCGGCCAGCACCGCGTCCGCGCCCGCCTCCACCGCCGGGGCGAAGTCGGCGAGCTTCCCCGCCCCGCCGGAGGCGATGACGGGGATGGTGACGTGCTTGCGGACGGCGCCGACCATGGCGATGTCGTAGCCGTCCTTGGTGCCGTCGGCGTCCATGGAGTTGAGCAGGATCTCCCCGGCCCCCAGTTCGGCGGCCCGGTGCGCCCATTCCACCGCGTCGACACCGGTGCCGCGCCGGCCGCCGTGCGTGGTGACCTCGAAGCCGGAGGGCGTCACCGTCCCCTCCGGGCAGCGGCGGGCGTCCACCGACAGCACCAGCACCTGGCTGCCGAAGCGCTCGGCGATCTCCCGGATCAGTTCCGGGCGGGCGATGGCGGCGGTGTTGACGCCCACCTTGTCCGCGCCCGCCCGCAGCAGCTTGTCCACGTCCTCGGTGGTGCGCACGCCGCCGCCCACCGTCAGCGGGATGAAGACCTGCTCGGCGGTGCGGCGCACCACGTCGTAGGTGGTCTCGCGGTCGCCGGAGGAGGCGGTGATGTCGAGGAAGGTCAGCTCGTCGGCGCCCTCCGCGTCGTACACCTTCGCCATCTCGACCGGATCGCCGGCGTCGCGCAGGTTCTGGAAGTTGACCCCCTTGACGACCCGGCCGCCGTCCACGTCCAGGCAGGGGATGACTCGTACGGCCAGGGACACTTAGGCGTGCTCCTTCGGTGTGCGGAAGGCTTCGATCTCCACCTCGACCAGTACGCGCGAGTCGACGAAGCCGGAGACGACCACGAGCGTCGCGACGGGGCGGACGGAGCCGAACACCTCGCGGTGGGCGCGGCCCACCTCCTCCACGTCGCGCGCGTGGGTTATGTACATGCGGGTGCGGACGACGGAGCGGACGTCCAGGCCGAACGGCTCCAGGGCCGCCACGGCGCGCTCGAAGGCGGTCATGGCCTGGACGTACGGATCGCCCTCGCCCTGGATCGCCCCGTCGACCAGGGGCATCGTGCCCGCGACGAGGATCCGGTCGCCGATCTCGACGGCCCGGGCGAAGCCGATGGTCTCCTCCCAGGGGCTGTCGCCGCGCACGCGCCGGAGCCGCCGGCCGTCTCCGCCCGTCTCCCCGTCTGCGCCGTTCTGCCGTCCCACCGCCGCGGACTCCGTCATCGGGACACTGCCTCCAGGGCCTCTTCCAGGGTGAACGCCTTGGCGTAGAGGGCCTTGCCCACGATGGCTCCCTCGACCCCCTCGGGCACCAGGGTCGCGATCGCGCGCAGGTCGTCGAGGGAGGAGACGCCGCCGGAGGCGACGACCGGACGGTCGGTGGCGGCGCAGACGTCCTTCAGCAGCTGGAGGTTGGGACCCTTGAGGGTGCCGTCCTTGGCGATGTCGGTGACGACGTAGCGGGCGCAGCCCTCGGAGTTCAGGCGCTCCAGCGTCTCGTAGAGGTCGCCGCCGTCGCGGGTCCAGCCGCGCCCGCGCAGGGTGGTGCCGCGCACGTCGAGGCCGACGGCGATCTTCTCGCCGTGCTCGGCGATCACCTTGGCGACCCACTCGGGGCTCTCCAGGGCCGCGGTGCCCAGGTTCACCCGGGTGCAGCCGGTGGCCAGCGCGGCGGCCAGGGAGGCGTCGTCGCGGATGCCGCCGGAGAGCTCGACCCTGATGTCCATGGTGCGGACGACCTCGGCGATCCGCTCGCGGTTGTCACCGGTGCCGAACGCGGCGTCCAGGTCCACCAGGTGCAGCCACTCCGCTCCCGCCCGCTGCCAGGCCAGGGCGGCCTCCAGCGGGTCGCCGTAGGAGGTCTCGGTGCCGGACTCGCCGTGCACGAGGCGGACGGCCTGTCCGTCGCGGACGTCGACGGCGGGGAGGAGTTCCAGACGGTGGGTGCTCATCAGCGGGCGGTCCTAAGATCCTGGGGGTCGGTGTGGTGGCGGGTGGGGCTAGAGGGTGCTGACCCAGTTGGTCAGCAGTTGCGCGCCGGCGTCGCCGGACTTCTCGGGGTGGAACTGGGTGGCCCACAGCGGGCCGTTCTCCACGGCGGCGACGAACCGCTCGCCGTGGGTGGCCCAGGTGACCCTGGGTGCCGCCATGGCGGGGTTGGTGGGCTCAAGCTCCCAGTCGTGCACGGCGTAGGAGTGCACGAAGTAGTAGCGGGCGTCGGCGGGCAGGCCCGCGAACAGCCTGGAGTCCCCGGGCGCCTCGACGGTGTTCCAACCCATGTGCGGCACGACGTCCGCCTTGAGCGGGCCGACCGTGCCGGGCCACTCGTCCAGGCCCTCGGCCTCGACGCCGTGCTCGATGCCCCGGCCGAACAGGATCTGCATGCCGACGCAGATGCCCATCACCGGGCGCCCGCCGGCGAGCCGGCGCTCGACGACCCAGTCGCCGCGGGCCCTGCGCAGACCCGTCATGCAGGCGGCGAAGGCGCCGACGCCGGGCACGAGCAGCCCGTCGGCGTTCATCGCGGTGTCGTAGTCGCCGGTGATCTCCACCTCCGCGCCGGCCCGGGCCAGGGCGCGTTCGGCCGAACGCACGTTGCCGAAGCCGTAGTCGAAGACGACGACCTTCTTCCTCTCCGTCATGACCACACCTCCAGACGCAGGATTCCGGCGATCAGGGACAGGGCGGCTCCGACTCCGAGCAGGGTGATGACCCCCTTGGGCATCCGCTGTCTCCAGAAGGAGATGGCACCGCCGAGCAGGAAGAGCCCCACGAAGATCAGCAGGATGGAGACACCGCTCACGGTGTTCCTCCGTTCTCTCCCTGTACCTCCGGCACAGTGGTGCCCTCGCCCCCGCCCGCGCGGCACAGCGCGGGCATCACCGCCGGCAGCGGCCCGGCGGCCACGCGCGCGACGTTCACAGCGTTCCTTCCGTTCACTTCTCCGCCCGCGCGGCACAGCGCGGGCATCACCGCCGGCAGCGGCCCGGCGGCCACGCGCGCGACGTTCACAGAGCACCCTTGGTGGAGGGGATCCCCGTCTGGCGCGGGTCGATCTCGCTGGCGTAGCGCAGCGCGCGGGCCAGCGCCTTGAACTGGCACTCCACGATGTGGTGTGCGTTGCGTCCGTAGGGGACGTGGACGTGCAGGGCGATCTGCGCCTGGGCGACGAAGGACTCCAGGATGTGCCGGGTCATCGTGGTGTCGTAGCTGCCGATCATCGGTGCCATGTTCTCCGGCTCGCTGTGCACCAGGTACGGCCGCCCCGACAGGTCCACGGTCACCTGGGCGAGGGACTCGTCCAGGGGCACCGAGGCGTTCGCGAAGCGGACGATGCCGCGCTTGTCGCCCAGCGCCTGCCGGAAGGCGGCGCCGAGCGCCAGCGAACTGTCCTCGATGGTGTGGTGGCTGTCGATGTGTAGGTCGCCCTCGGTCTTGACCGTGAGGTCGAACAGCCCGTGGCGGCCGAGCTGGTCGAGCATGTGGTCGTAGAAGCCGACCCCGGTCGACACGTCGGCCTTCCCGGTGCCGTCGAGGTCGATCTCGACGACGACGGAGGTCTCCTTGGTGGTGCGCTCGACGCGACCCACACGGCTCATCGGTTGTTCTCCTTCAGTACTGCGCGTACCGCGTCGAGGAACGCGTCGTTCTCGGCCGGAGTGCCCGCGGTGACCCGCAGCCGGCCCGGCACTCCGTTGTCCCGGACCAGCACGCCCCGCTCCAGCAGCGCCTGCCACACCGCGTGGGCGCCGCCGGGGCCGTCGAAGTTCCCGAACTGCACGAAGTTGGCGTCGGAGTCGGTGACCTCGCAGCCCACCGCCCGCAGCTCGGCCACCAGCCGGTCCCGCTCGCCCTTGAGCTGCCGGACGTAACCGAGGAGTGTGTCGGTGTGTTCCAGCGCGGCGAGCGCGGTGGCCTGGGTGACGGCGGACAGGTGGTACGGCAGGCGCACCAGCTGGACGGCGTCGACCACTGCCCGGTGGGCGGCGAGGTAGCCCAGCCGCAGTCCGGCGGCGCCGAACGCCTTGGACATGGTGCGCGAGACCACCAGGTTCGGGCGGCCGTCGATCAGCGGCAGCAGCGAGGGCCGGTGGCTGAACTCGCCGTACGCCTCGTCGACGATCACCATGGCGGGCCGGGCGGCCTGGGCGGCTTCGTACAGGGCCAGCACGGTCTCGGCGTCGACGGCCGTGCCGGTGGGGTTGTTGGGCGAGCAGACGAAGACCACGTGCGGGCGGCGCTCCGCGATGACCGTCCTCGCCGCCTCCACGTCGATGGTGAAGTCCTCGTCGCGCGGCCCGGAGATCCAGCCGGTGCCGGTACCGCGGGCGATCAGGGCGTGCATCGAGTACGAGGGCTCGAAGCCGATCGCGGTGCGCCCCGGGCCGCCGAACGCCTGGAGGAGCTGCTGGAGCACCTCGTTGGAGCCGTTGGCGGCCCAGACGTTCTCCGTGGCGACCTCGTGCCCGGCGGTGCGGGTGAGATAGCGGGCCAGCTCGCCGCGCAGCTCGACCGCGTCGCGGTCGGGGTAGCGGTTGAGCTCGCGGGCGGCCGCGGCGACACGCTCGGCGACGCGGGTCACCAGCGCCTCGGGCAGCGGGTAGGGGTTCTCGTTGGTGTTCAGCCGTACGGGCACGTCCAGCTGCGGCGCCCCGTAGGGGGACTGGCCGCGCAGCTCGTCCCGGATGGGCAGGTCGTCGATGCCGCTCACTTTCCCTGGGGCACCTTCCAGTCGAACCTCGCCTTGAGGGCCGCCCCGTGCGCGGGCAGGTCCTCGGCCTCCGCCAGGGTGACCACGTGGTGGGCCACGTCGGCCAGCGCGTCGCGGGTGTAGTCCACGACGTGGATGCCGCGCAGGAAGGACTGCACGGACAGTCCGGAGGAGTGGCAGGCGCAGCCGCCGGTGGGCAGCACGTGGTTGGAGCCGGCGCAGTAGTCGCCCAGCGAGACCGGGGCCCAGGGGCCGACGAAGACCGCGCCCGCGTTGCGGACCCGGGCGGCGACGGAGGCGGCGTCCTCGGTCTGGATCTCCAGGTGCTCGGCGGCGTAGGCGTCCACCACCGCCAGGCCCTGGTCCAGGTCGTCCACCAGGATGGTGCCGGACTGCCGTCCGGCCAGCGCCTCGGCGATGCGCTCGGCGTGCTTGGTGGAGGCCACCTGGGAGGTCAGCTCGGAGTCGACGGCGTCGGCCAGCGCCTCGGAGGGGGTGACCAGGACGGCGGCGGCCAGGGTGTCGTGCTCGGCCTGGCTGATCAGGTCGGCGGCGACGTGGCGTGCGTCGGCGGTGTCGTCGGCGAGGATCGCGATCTCGGTGGGGCCGGCCTCGGAGTCGATGCCGATGCGGCCCTTGAGCAGGCGCTTGGCCGCGGCGACCCAGATGTTGCCGGGGCCGGTGACCAGCTGGACGGGTGCGCACTCCTCGGTGCCGTAGGCGAACATGGCCACGGCCTGGGCGCCGCCGGCGGCGTACACCTCGTCGACGCCCAGCAGGGCGCAGGCGGCCAGGATCGTGGGGTGCGGCAGCCCCCCGAACCCCTTCTGCGGCGGTGAGGCGACGGCCAGCGAGCCGACCTCGGCCTCCTGCGCGGGCACCACGTTCATCACCACGGACGACGGGTAGACGGCCCGCCCGCCGGGCACGTACAGGCCCACCCGCTCGACGGGCACCCACCGCTCGGTGACGGTGCCGCCGGGGACGACGCGGACGGTGGAGTCGGTGCGCCGCTGGTCGCGGTGGACGATCCGGGCACGGCGGACGGACTCCTCCAGCGCCGCCCGCACCGCGGGGTCGAGGTCGGCCAGTGCCTTGTCCAGGGCCTCGGCCGGGACCCGTACGCGCTCCAGCCGCACGCCGTCGAAGCGCTCGTTGTACTCGATCACCGCAGCCGTGCCGCGATGGTGCACCGCGTCGCAGATCGGCCGCACCTTCTCCAGGGCGGCCTCGACGTCGAGTTCGGCTCGGGGCAGCAGCTCCCGCTCGACCCCGGCGGCGGCGAGGTCGCGTCCGCGCAGGTCGAGTCGGGTCATGGATACGGATCGAAGCACGTGTCCCAGTGTCTCAGACGCGATCCGGTGCCCGGCGCCCCGTATCAGTGCGTGATACGCGGTACGGGTGGGCCCTGGGAGGGCATTCAGATGTCAGTGCTGACCGATAGCGTCGCAACCGTCACGCAGTGCTTTCTGCGACTTGGGGGACACGTCGTGAGTGATGTTCCGAACAACGGGGATCCGCCGCCCGGCATCCTGCTGACCACCGCGGAGTGGGGCATGTGGCAGGCCTTCCGCAACGGCAGCGAGCATGACCTGCGCTCGGGCGAGGCGGAGCTGGACGA
Source organism: Streptomyces sp. ATLC9 (assembly GCF_057196705.1). Taxonomy (NCBI): domain Bacteria; kingdom Bacillati; phylum Actinomycetota; class Actinomycetes; order Kitasatosporales; family Streptomycetaceae; genus Streptomyces; species Streptomyces sp. ATLC9. The sequence continues at coordinate 10,477 of NZ_JBXUOY010000060.1, forward strand.
CCCGAACGGCGACCACGCGTGGGGGCCGCAGCGGACGGTGCGGGCCCGTGTCGTCGCCCTGCTCCTGCTGCACGGCCCGCCGCCGCTGCTCGGGCGTGTCGCGTCCCTGCAGCTGACCGGCGTGTACGTGACGGGTCGGCTGGACCTGTCCGGCGGGACGGTCGAGCCGTACTTCGAGTTCCGGCAGTGCCGCTTCGAGCAGGAGGTGCTGCTGCACGAGTGCCGGCTGGTCACCGCCCGCATGATCGACTGCCACATACCCCGGCTGGAGGCCGCCCGGATGAGCACCGAGGGCGACCTCCACCTGCCGCGCTGCACCATCCCCGGCGGCGTCCGGATCACCGACGCCTCCATAGGCACGGACCTGATGCTCAACGAGATGACGGTCGGCCGCGGGGAGCGTGTGCGGTCGCTTTCCGCCGACGGGATCCAGGTCGCCCAGGACCTCCAGGCCAGCCTGATGCTCGCCCAGGGGGAGGTGGGCCTGCGCGGCGCGGAGATCGGCGGCTCGCTGTTCATGTACGGCAGCGTCCTGCGCAGCGGCAACGGGCAGTACGCGCTGTACGCACCGCAGATGACCGTTGAGCACTTCGCCCACTTCGCCTCCTCCGGCCCGCGCCGGCTGCCGGTCGTCCACGGCACCACACCGCCGGGCGGCACCTCCTGGCCGCCTCCGGACGAGCACAGCCACATGGTGCGGCGCGTCAAGCGCTTCGAGTGCACCGGCGGGGTGAAGCTGGACGACGGGAGGTTCGGGGACTCCCTGGTGCTGGACGACGCGCGCTTCAACCTCCAGCGCGACCAGGAGCTGTCGCTGCGCCGCGTCCAGACCCCGGAGCTGTGCTTCACTCCCGAGCGGCCAGGCGGCGGGCGGGTGGTGCTCGCCGGGGCGACCGTGGACAACCTGGTGGACAGGGTGGAGAGCTGGCCGGTGGACGAGGGGCTGTGGATGGCCGGGTTCACCTACCAGAACCTCATCCCGCGCGGCCGCTTCACCCTCGCCCAGCGGTTGCGGTGGCTGGAGACGGCGACGCCGGAGTACGCCCCGGAGCCCTACGAGCAGCTCGCGGCGGTGATGCGCAGCAGCGGGGAGGACGCGGACGCGCGCGTGGTGCTGCTGGCCAAGCAGCGCCGTCGCCGCGAGACGCTGCCGCTGGCCGCCAAGCTGTGGGGTTACCTGCAGGACTGGACGGTCGCCTACGGCTACCGGCCGGGCCAGGCCGCCCTGTGGATGGCGGTGCTGTGGGCCTCGGGCACGATGCTGTTCGTCCGGCGGCCCCCGGCTCCGCTCAAGCCCGGGGAGTCGCCGCACTGGAACGCCCCGCTGTACGTCCTGGACCTGCTGCTGCCGGTGATCGACCTGGGTCAGGACAGTCACTGGAGGCCCGCGGGCGCCTACCAGTGGACGGCCGCGGCGCTGATCATGCTCGGCTGGGTGCTGGCCACCACCGTCGCGGCCGGTGCCACCCGGCTGCTGAGACGCCAGTGAGCGCGCCGGGCGGACGGATGTGGCGGGCGCGTGCGGCGGGCGGGTGGCGGATGACGGAGGCGTCCCGCGGCGGGGAGGCCGTAGGCTGCGGCTGTGACCACCACGCGCCTACCGATCTTCCCCCTCAACACCGTGCTGTTCCCGGGGCTGGTACTGCCGCTGAACATCTTCGAGCAGCGGTACCGCGCCCTGATGCGCGACCTGCTGGAGATCCCCGAGGACGCACCGCGCCGCTTCGGGGTGGTCGCCATCCGGGACGGCCGCGAAGTCGCCCCCACCGCGACCGGGATGCCGGACCCCACGGCACGGGCCGCCGCCGGGCCGGCCGCGGGCTTCGGCCCCGACCCGATGCGTGCCTTCCACACCGTGGGCTGCGTCGCCGACGCCACCTCCATCCGTGAGCGCTCCGGCGACGAGGAGGCCGGCGGGGAGCGGGAGGGCGGGACCGGGGACGGCTACGAGGTCCTCGCCACCGGCACCACCCGCTTCCGGCTGCTGTCCGTGGACGCCTCGGGGCCGTATCTGGTCGGCGAGGTCGAGGAGCTGGCGGAGGACGGCGGCGAGGGGGCGGGTGCGCTCGCCGCCGGCGTGCTGCGGGCCTTCCGCGCCTACCAGAAGCAGCTCGCCGGCGCACGGGAGAGGACCCTGGCCGGCGGCCAGGAGCTGCCGGACGAGCCGTCGGTGGTGTCGTACCTGGTGGCCGCCGCCGCCGCCCTGGACACCCCGACCAGGCAGCGGCTTCTGCAGGCTCCGGACACCGCCACACGGCTGGCCGAGGAGCTGAGGATCCTCAGGCGCGAGACGGCGCTGATCGGCAGGCTCCCGTCCGTTCCCGCGGCGGACCTCACCCGCGTGCCGACCAGCCCGAACTGACACAGCCCGAACCGGCACGGCCCGAACCGCACGGCCCGAACCGCACAGCCCGAGAACCGGTGTGCCGCCGGGGCACGGCGACCGCACACCGAACACCGCACACCGACCGACGCGAGGCACGGCGAGCATGGCCAGGAAGAAGCAGAAGGCGGGGGCCGGAGGCACCCCGGCGACGGTGGCCGCCACGAAGGCGGGCGTGGACTTCACCCTCCACTCCTACGAGCACGACCCGGCGGCCCCCTCCTACGGGGCGGAGGCCGCCGAGGCTCTCGGGGTCGCCCCGGAACAGGTGTTCAAGACGCTCGTCGCGGATGTCGACGGCGCGCTGACCGTGGCGGTCGTCCCCGTCTCCGGCTCGCTGGACCTCAAGGCGCTGGCGGCGGCGGCCGGCGGCAAGCGGGCCGCGATGGCGGACCCGGCCGCGGCCGAGCGCGCCACGGGCTACGTGCGCGGCGGGATCTCGCCGCTGGGTCAGCGCAGGGCGCTGCCCACGGTGGTGGACGCCTCGGCTCAGGGACACGCCACGGTCTGCGTCTCGGCCGGGCGCCGGGGTCTGGAGATCGAGCTGACCCCCGCCGATCTGGTGAAGCTCACCGGCGCGGTGACGGCGCCGATCGCCCGTTCCCGGTAGCCGCTCCACCCCGGTCCGGGGCCGCACCGGAAGCCGTGAGCGGGGCGGCGGACGGAGCGGTGCACCGGCCGCCGGGGGCCTCACGCCCCCGGCCGGTCCTCCGCGACGTCCGGCGGCGGACCCCATCCGGGGTGGGGCGGGTGCGCGGGCTCGGGATCCCGGAGGCCGAACAGGGACGTGAGGGCCAGATGGACGCCCAGTGCGGCCAGCGGCCACGCCAGCAGCGCCCCCTTGGCGTGGAGCTCCAGCGGGGCGTCGAAGACCCTGCCCTCGCCCACGGCCCCGGCCCGGGCGGCCACGTCCTGGTCCGGGCCGAGCTGCACGCCCAGCCACCAGGCCAGCAGTGAGCCCGCCAGCGCACCGGCGGCCAGACCGATCACCACGCCGACGCCGCCGCGGCGCCGGGCGAGGAAGACCGCGGCCCCGCTCAGCGTGCCGAGGCCCAGGGCCAGCAGGACGAACGTGCCGTCCGCGCCGACCGTCTCCTCGCCCTCGGAGTCCCTGAGATAGACGGCGGTGCCGTCGGAGATCAGCGGGACCCTGGGCGCCAGCCACAGCCACAGCAGCCCGAGCACCACTCCCAGGGCCGCCACGGCCGCCGCCACCGCCACCGCTTCGAGGGCCTCCCGGCCGGCCGGGGCGCCCGCGCCCCCGCCCTCGCCGGGGTCCTTGCCGTGCGGGGCGCTCCCCCAGGGGTCGTAGGACTGGTCCGGCCGGGACGGGCCGTGGTTCGGGGAGGGAGGCGTCGGTGCGGTCACCCTGCCATCGTGCCAGGCCCGGCCCCCGGTCCGCCCGGCGGTACCGCGCACCGCGATCACCCGGCCGGGGCGGCGGCCCCCCGCGGCGGCCGGTGGTCAGCGCACCGCGGCCCGGCGGTACGCCCAGGCCGCGGCGGCCAGCGCCGCGGCCCCGACGGCGGCGCACACACCGAGGTCGAGGACCACCTCGTCCCAGCGCGGCCGGGGCCCGAGGACGGCGGCCAGCGCCTCCACACCGTACGTCGAGGGCAGCAGGTCCCTCAGCAGCCGGACCGGTTCCGGCAGTCCTCCGGCCGGGAGCACGCCCAGCAGCAGGGCCGCGGACATGCCGAGCTGCCCGCAGAGCGTGGCGAGTTCCTGGCGGGGCGCGAGCAGGCCGAGGGCCGCGCCGAGTCCGGCGAGCGCCGCTCCGGCCAGCGGCACCACCGCGGCCAGGAGCCACAGGCCGTCCAGCGGAAGCCCGTAGAGCAGGCAGCCGGCCACCGCGGTGAACGCCGTGCCGGGCGCCGTGAAGGAGGCGTACGCGCCGGCCGTGCCCAGCACCACCGCGGCGGGCGGCACCGGCAGGGTGGCGTAGTGGTCCAGGCCCCCGGAGGCGCGCAGCTGGCCGAAGTACTGGGCGAGGAGGTTGAGCGCGACGAAGGCGACCACCAGCACGCTGGAGCCGGCCACCACCGCCCGCGCCTCCTCCCCGGGGCCTCCGTCGACGACCCCGCGCATCAGGACCATGATCCCGACCGACTGGAAGGTCGCCACGAACAGCAGCGGGATGCGGGCCACCCGCGCCCGGGAGAGCTGCGCCCGGTAGACGGCGCCCAGGGCGGGCCACAGTCCCGCGCCCGGGGCCAGCGGGGCGGCTCCCGTCCCCTGCTCCTTCCCGCCGGCCCCGGCGGCCTCCCGCCGGGTCCTCGCCACAGCCGTGCTCACACCTTCACCAGACCTTCCGTGTGTCCCCCCAGCGCCAGGTAGACGTCCTCCAGGCTCGGCGTGGCGAGGGTGAAGTCGTCCAGTGCGGCGAACGCCGGGCCGCCGGTGACGGCGGCGACCGCCGCACGCGCCTCCTCGGGGGGCAGCCGCAGCGTCCAGCGGCGGCCCGTCTGCACGGCGTCCGGGCGCAGCGCGGCGACCTCGGGGACCTCCAGCGGCGGCCGGTCGCGCCACACCAGCTCCAGCCGCACGTCCTCACCGACCATGGCCTTCAGGCCGGCGGGGGTGCCGCAGGCGACCGCCCTGCCGCGGTCCATCACCACGACCCGGTCCAGAACCAGCTCGGCCTCGATGACGTTGTGGGTCACCAGGATCACCGTGGCCCCGCGCTCGGCCCGCCGCCGGTCGACCGCCGCCCACACCGCGCGCCGCGCGACGGGGTCCATGCCGGTGGTCGGCTCGTCCAGCACCAGCAGGGACCGCTCCCCCACCAGCGCCGCCGCCACACAGGCCAGCCGCCGCTGGCCGCCGGAGAGCCGTTTCAGGGGGCGTGAGGCGATCGCGCCGAGCCCCAGTTCCTCCAGGACCCCGTCGCTCTCACGGCGCGCGGCCGCCGCGCCCAGACCGCGCAGCCGCCCGGTGGTCTCGGCCGCCAGCGCGACGGTCAGCTCGTCCAGCGCGGTGGACTCCTGGCCGAGGTAGGCCAGCAGCCGCGCGGCCCGCCGCGGATGGCGGACCAGATCGTGGCCGAGGACGTCGACGCGCCCGGAGTCGGGGCGCAGCAGCCCGGTGAGCTGCCGCACCAGGGTGGTCTTCCCGGCGCCGTTCGGGCCGAGCAGACCGAAGACCTCGCCGTGCCGGACGGTCAGGCTGACGCCGTCGCTGGCCCGTACGGCGGGGGTGGCCGGGGTGCCGCGGCGGCCGCGCCGGGCGGGGTAGGTCTTGACCAGATCGCGGACGCGCACGGCGGCCGGCCCCGGCCCGTCCGCGCTGCCCACCGCGTCGCCCACCGTCTGCCCAGTGCCCGTACTCACGAGCTACGAGGGTACGCGCCCGGCGCGGGATCACTCCGCGGCGGGTGCGCGTTCCCTCGTGGTGCGGGCGTCGACCTCGCGCCAGAAGCCCGCGCGGATCGCGTAGCGGTCGTGTTCGTCGATCTGGTCGTCCTTGTGCGCGAGCAGGCCGAAGCGGGCGGCGTAGCGCAGCAGCTCGCCGTCGATGCGGTGCGGGATGCGGGGGTACTCGCCCGACAGCGTCCTCAGGTGGGCGGCGGTGGCCAGCCGCTCGATCCAGCGGCGGGCGAAGACCTGGCCGACCTCGAAGGGGTCGCCGCTGACGGTGGTGATGTCCTCCTCGCGGTCGGCCCACCGCTGCTCGGCGGTGGTGAGCTGGGCCAGCATCGGCAGGGCGGCGGCCTCGGGGGACTCGGGGGCGGCGCTCCGGTCGACCCAGCCCTTGTCGGAGGACCAGCGCAGGGTCGCGCCGGCGGGGGCGGGGGAAGTGTTGTGGGGCTGCACGGCGGGCCGGCCGAGTCCGGCGAGGTCCTTGGGGGTGGGCACGCCCCTGCCGTGGCCGGTGTCGGCGGACCGCTCCCCTTCTCCCGCGAGACCTTCCCCGAGGCCGTCCGCAGGCTCCCGGGCCGCTTCCTCGCCGAACTCCCCGGGGAGAGGGGCCTCTGCACCGCTCCCGCCCGGGGCCTGCGTCTGGGCCGGGGCCGGGACCTGGACCGCCCTGCCTCCGGTGCCCGCGGCATCCGCGGCGCCCGCCGCGGAGACGCCCGTGGAGCCGGAGGCTGCCGCGGCGTTCCCGCCGGAGGGGGCGGGTTCGGGCAGCGGGGCGGAGAGGATGGCGGCGATCTCGGGCTGCTGGGGCGGGCAGATCCCGGTGAGGTCCCTGGCCCGTACGGCGCGGGTGATCCATTCCCGGTCCAGAACGCGCCGCTCGTCGGCCTCCGCGACCAGGTCCTCGGACTGGTTGTAGTCGCCGTCGGCGGCCTGGACCGCCCACAGGTGGACGGCGACACCGTGCTCCTTGGCGGACATCAGTCCGGGCAGCAGGTCGCCGTCCCCGGTGACCAGCACGATGTCGGCGCAGGCGCGGTTGCGGGCCAGCTCCGTCAGCTCGGCGTGCATGGCGGCGTCCACGCCCTTCTGCGCCCATCGCCCCTCACTGCGGGTCAGGGCGCCGAGCCGTACCGTCACACGCGGCATCACCCGCAGCCGCCGGTGCTCGGGCTGGGGCACCCGGTCGGGGGCGCCGTCGAACCAGTAGATGCGCAGCAGCCGGCAGCCCGTGTCCTGCTCGGCCCGTTCGCGCAGCCCCTGGATGAGCAGGGAGTGGTCCACGGTGATCCGGGAGCGCGCGGGCTCGCCCGCCAGGAGGCTCGCGGCGGCGCCCAGGAGATATCCGGCGTCCACCAGGACGACGCAGCGGTCCACGCTCCACCCACTCTCGGTACGACCGGCACGACTGGCACGACCGGTGCGGCCGCCGGGGCCGGTGACGTCTGGCACGGCCGCGGCACGTTCGCCCCGGCCACGCTTCTTCGAGTCTGTTTCGAGTCTGCCCGACCGTACAGGGCTTATGGGCTCCGCCTCGATCTTCGGCGTGGCGGGGGCCGGTGTCCACAGTGCGGGAGATCCCTTCCGGCCGGCAGGGACGAGCACCGAGGGTTATCGCCCGGGATGCGCGCTGTGCGGACGCGTGCGACGCTGGGCACGGCCCATCGTTCCGAGATCCGCGCAGGAGGCGATCGTGGGCAAGCGCAAGAAGGACGGCCGGGAGCGGCGCGGCGGGCGCACCGCCGCCGAGGAGGCGCAGGAGCGGTCGAGGACCACCGCCGAGCGGATGGCGCGGACGCAGCCGGCCGCGCAGGGCACACCCGCCGACGTGGCGCGCAAGCACCGCAGGCGCTTCGGCCACAACTGACACCGGCCGGCGGCCGCGCACGGCACCGCGGCGGCCACCGCACGGGGCGTCCCGGAAGGATCCGGGGCGCCTCGTCACGTGTACGGCCCCTCCGGCCGGTTCCGGCCCGCCTCAGCCGGCCAGGCAGGAGGGGCCGAGCAGCGCCTTGAGGTCGCCGAAGAGCGCGGGGTCGGCGGTGACCCGGTGCCGGTCCAGGCGCAGCACCGTGGTCTTGCGGCTGCCCTGGAGCCTGACCCGTACCTCGGTGGAGCCGCGGTGGTGGGTGAGCACCTCCCCCAGCCTCTCCACCAGCGGCGGGGTGACCTTGACGGTGGGGATGGTGATGGTGACGGGCGCGTCGGAGGCGGCGTCCGACAGATCGGGGACCATCAGCTCCATGGCGACCAGCCGGGGGATGTCCTCGCGCTTGTCCAGGCGTCCCTTGACGAAGACCACCGCATCCTCCACGAGCTGGGTGGAGACGAGCTGGTAGGTGGCGGGGAAGAACATGCAGTCGATGGAGCCCGCCAGGTCCTCCACGGTGGCGATCGCCCAGGCGTTGCCCTGCTTGGTCATCTTCCGCTGGAGCCCGGAGATGATCCCGCCGATGGTGACGATCGAGCCGTCGGAGAAGTCTCCGCCGGTGAGCTGGGAGATCGCCGCGTCCGTCTTGTCGGCCAGCACGTGTTCGAGTCCGAACAGCGGGTGGTCGGAGACGTAGAGGCCGAGCATCTCACGCTCCTGGGCGAGCAGGTAGCTCTTGTCCCACTCCTCGGGGGAGAACTCCACGTCCATGCCGAAGCCGGGGCCGCTGTCGGAGGACTCCTCGCCCATCCCGCCGAAGAGGTCGAACTGCCCCTCGGCCTCCTTCCGCTTGACCTGCACCACGTTGTCGATCATGGTCTCGAAGTGCGCGGTCAGGCCCTTGCGGGTGTGGCCCAGTTCGTCGAAGGCGCCGGCCTTGATCAGCGACTCGACCGTGCGCTTGTTGCACACCACCGCGTCGACCTTGTCCAGGAAGTCGGGGAAGGAGGTGTACCTCCCCTTGGCCCTGCGGCAGGCGACGATCGAGTCCACCACGTTCTGGCCGACGTTGCGCACGGCGGTCAGCCCGAAGACGATCGTGTCGTCTCCGCGCGGGGTGAAGTTCGCCTCGGACTCGTTGACGTCCGGCGGCAGCACCTTGATGCCCATGCGACGGCACTCGTTGAGGTAGACCGCCGACTTGTCCTTGTCGTCGCGCACCGAGGTCAGCAGGGCGGCCATGTACTCGGCCGGGTAGTTCGCCTTGAGGTAGGCCGTCCAGTAGGAGACCAGTCCGTACGCCGAGGAGTGCGCCTTGTTGAAGGCGTATCCGGCGAAGGGCACCAGCACGTCCCACACGGCCTGGACGGCCTCGTCGGAGTAGCCCTTCTCCCGGGCGCCCTTCTGGAAGTTGACGAACTCGGCGTCCAGGACCTCCTTCTTCTTCTTGCCCATCGCCCGGCGCAGCAGGTCGGCCTGTCCGAGGCTGTACCCGGCGAGCACCTGGGCGGCCTTCTGCACCTGCTCCTGGTAGACGATCAGGCCGTAGGTGACGTCGAGGACCTCCTTGAGAGGCTCCTCCAGCTCCGGGTGGATCGGGGTGATCTCCTGCTGCCCGTTCTTGCGCAGCGCGTAGTTGATGTGGGAGTTCATCCCCATCGGGCCCGGCCGGTACAGGGCCGAGACCGCGGAGATGTCCTCGAAGTTGTCGGGCTTCATCATGCGCAGCAGGGAGCGCATGGGGCCGCCGTCGAACTGGAAGACGCCCAGGGTGTCGCCGCGCTGGAGCAGCTCGAAGGTCGTGGGGTCGTCCAGCGTGAGGTCGAGCAGGGTGATGTCGACGCCCTTGTTGGCCTTCACCAGCTTGACGGCGTCGTCCATGATCGTGAGGTTGCGCAGGCCCAGGAAGTCCATCTTCAGCAGGCCGAGCGACTCACAGGTGGGGTAGTCCCACTGGGTGACCACCGCGCCGTCGTTCTTGGGACTGAAGACCGGCACGTGGTCGATCAGCGGCTCGCTCGACATGATCACGCCCGCGGCGTGCACGCCCATCTGCCGCACCAGGCCCTCGATGCCGCGGGCCGCGTCGATGACCTTCTTCACGTCCGGCTCGTTCTCGTACATCCCCCGGATCTCGCCCGCCTCGTTGTAGCGGGGGTGCTTGGGGTCGGTGATGCCCGACAGGGGGATGCCCTTGCCCAGGACGTCGGCGGGCATCGCCTTGGTGATGCGGTCGCCCATGGCGTACGGGTAGCCGAGCACCCGGGCGGAGTCCTTGATCGCGGCCTTCGCCTTGATGGTGCCGTAGGTGCCGATCTGGGCGACCTTGTCGGCGCCGTACTTCTCGGTCACGTAGCGGATGACCTCGCCGCGCCTGCGCTCGTCGAAGTCGATGTCGACATCGGGCATGGAGACGCGCTCGGGGTTGAGGAACCGCTCGAAGATCAGCCCGTGCTCGATCGGGTCGAGGTCGGTGATGCCCATGGCGTACGCCACGATCGAGCCGGCCGCGGAGCCGCGGCCCGGGCCGACGGCGATACCGTTGTTCTTGGCCCACATGATGAAGTCGGCGACGACCAGGAAGTAGCCGGGGAACCCCATCTGGACGATGACGTCCATCTCGTAGTCTGCCTGCTTCTGCCGGTCCTCGGGGACGTCGCCGGAGTACCGGCGGGCCATGCCGCGGCGGACCTCCTCGCGGAACCAGGACTCCTCGGTGTGGCCCTCGGGGACGGGGAAGCGGGGCATCAGGTCCTGCTTCTCGAACCATCCGTCGGCGTCGATCTGCTCGGCGACCAGGAGGGTGTTGCGGCAGCCCTCCTGCCAGGCGTCGGAGGAGTCGATGGCGTACATCTCCTCCGTGGATTTCAGGTAGTAGCCCGAGCCGTCGAACCGGAAGCGGTCGGGGTCGGAGAGGTTCTTGCCGGTCTGGATGCACAGCAGCGCGTCGTGCGCCTCGGCCTCGTGGGAGTAGGTGTAGTGGCTGTCGTTGGTGACCAGCGGGGGGATGCCCAGCTTCCTGCCGATCTCCAGCAGTCCGTCGCGGACCCGGCGCTCGATCTCGATGCCGTGGTCCATCAGCTCCAGGAAGTAACGGCCCTTGCCGAAGATGTCCTGGTAGTCGGAGGCGGCCTTGAGCGCCTCGTCGAACTGTCCGAGCCGCAGCCTGGTCTGCACCTCGCCCGAGGGGCAGCCGGTGGAGGCGATCAGGCCCTCGGAGAACTCGGCGATCATCTCCCGGTCGGTCCTGGGCCACTTGACGAAGAAGCCCTCCATGTAGGCGTCCGATGAGAGCCGGAAGAGGTTGTGCAGGCCGGCCTTGTTCGAGGCCCAGATCGTCTTGTGGGTGTAACCGCCGGAGCCGGAGACGTCGTCGCGCTTCTGGTGGGGCTGGCCCCACTGGACGCGCCGCTTGTACCGCCGCGACTGCGGGGCGACGTAGGACTCGATGCCGATGATCGGCGTGATGCCCGCCTTGGTGGCGTGCTGGAAGAAGTCGTAGGCCCCGTGGAGGTTGCCGTGGTCGGTCATGGCGATGTGCGTCATGCCCATCTCCTGACACGCCTCGAACATGTCCTTCAGCCGCGCCGCACCGTCCAGCAGGGAGTACTGCGTGTGAACGTGCAGGTGTGTGAACGGCGGTTTGGCCACGGCGGAGGACCTCCAACGAGCGGGCTTGCGGCAGTTCCGAACGGCTCCGAAGTCTACGTCCAGGAGCCGGCGGGAACCCGCCGCCCGGCGGGTGCGGCGGGTTCCCGCCGCGTGCCGCCCACCCGGCCGCCGCCGCGCGCCCGGAAGCCCCTTCGGGATCCCGTACGCCCCCTGCCGCGGAACCTCCGGCGCCACACGGGTCGCACCGCCCCCGCCGCGGCCGCGGGTGTCCTTCGTGTTGCGATCCTCACCCGGCGCCCGTTCTTTAGGCACTTCTTAGCGGCAGCCGTGGCACACTCGGCTGCGATGGGCAGGACCGGTCTCTCCGACACAGGCATCCGGGCGGTGCGCGCCGCGGTCTTCACCGCGCTGTGCCTCGTCCTGTCCGCGGGTGCCCATGTGCTGCTCTCGGCAAACCCTGTTCCGTACCCGGCACTCCTCGCGGTCGGCGCGGCGGTCTTCGCGATCGCCTTCGCGCTCGCCGGACGCGAGCGGGGCTTCCGGGCGATCGCCGCGCTGCTGGTGCCGCTGGAGCTGGCCGCCGACACCGTCTTCACCACCGGGCAGCACGCCTGCTACGGGCAGGCGGGCGGCCCGGTGGCCGGGCCGCTGCGCGCGGTCGGCCTGGACCTGCTGTGCGCGGGCGGCGACCTAGGTACGCCACTGGCGCGGATGACGGCCTCCGGCGCCTCCCCGCTGCCGGTGGCCGCCCATCCGGCCGCCCCGTGGCTGCTGCTGGCCGCGCATGTGGCCGTCGGCCTGGCGGCAGCCGCCTGGCTGCACCGGGG
>NZ_JBXUOY010000061.1:0-22383 GCF_057196705.1 Streptomyces sp. ATLC9
GGCGACGCCCGCGGGGGGGGTGGCCCGCGCCGGCCGGCGCGGGGGGGGTCAGGAGCCGGCCCAGCGACACCTCGCGGTCGAGCAGCGCGGTGACCGCGGCCAGTTCCTCGGCGAGCCGGGCCGCGTCGGCGGACGTGGAGTCCGTCAGCGCGTCCAGTCGCTCCCGGGCGGCGGCCAGTGCCTCGCGACTCGCTCCGTTCATCGGGCGGCTCCAGAGGACTCGGCGGAGGCCGCCTTCCCCTCGAGCTCGTCGAGGAAGCGGTCGATCGTGCGGCTCTGCCGGGCGACGTCCTCCAGGGACTCGCCGACCAGCTTGCCGGCCAGGTCGGTGGCGAGCTTGCCCACGTCCTGGCGCAGCGACTGCGCGGCCTGCCGACGGTCGGCCTCGATCTGGGCGTGGCCCGCGGCGATGATCTCCTCACGCTGCCGCTGGCCCTCCTCGCGCATCTCGGCGATGAGCGCGGCGCCCTGCTCCTGCGCCTCCTGGCGCAGGCGCGCGGCCTCGTGACGAGCCTCGGCGAGCTGGACTCGGTACTCCTCGAGCGTCTGCTGCGCCTCGGCCTGAGCAGCTTCGGCCTTCTCGATGCCCCCCTCGATCGCCTCGCGGCGCTCGTCCAGGGCCTTGTTGATGGCCGGGAGGAGCTTCTTGGCGAACACGAAGAAGACGATGCCGAAGGCGATCAGGCCGATGACGACCTCGGGCCAGACCGGAAGCAGCGGGGACTGCGCTTCCGAAGCTGCCAGGTTCATCATGGTGGACCTTTCGTCGGTTCCGTTTGCGGCTTCGTCAGAGGATGAAGGGAACGACGAAGCCGATCAGCGCCAGGGCCTCGACGACCGCGAAGCCGAGCAGCATGTTCTGGCGGATGAGGCCGGCGGCCTCGGGCTGGCGGGCGATGGCCTGCACACCGTTACCGAAGATGATGCCGATGCCGATACCGGGGCCGATCGCGGCGAGGCCGTAGCCGATGGTGCCGACGTTGCCTTCGACAGCTGCGAGGGTCTCCAGAGCAGACATTCCTTGGGTTCCTTCTCTTGGTGGGCCGGTGGGTGGTTGGTCCACCGGACGTCTGGGGTTGGGCGGGTGGTGGCTGGGCGGGACCGCGGCAGCGGTCCGGTCAGTGCGCCTCTTCCAGGGCCTGGGAGAGGTAGGTGGCGGTCAGCACGGTGAAGACGTAGGCCTGCAGCGCCTGGATGAACAGCTCGAAGACCGTCAGCACCACCGTCATCGCGAACGAGGCGGTCGCGTAGAGGGTGCCGAGGAAGGTGCCGAGCATGTACCAGGTGGCGATCGTGAAGATCAGGATCAGGATGTGGCCGGCGAACATGTTCGCGAAGAGCCGGACCGCCAGCGTGAAGGGCCGCACGAAGATGTTGGAGATGAACTCGATCGGCGTGAGCAGCACGTAGATCGGCTTCGGCAGTCCGCCGGGGACGCAGAGGTTGCGGATCCCGCCGACGAATCCGTTCGTCTTGAAGGTCACCGTCATGTAGGTGATCCAGACGACGACCGCGAGGCCGGCCGGGTAGGCGATGACCGAGCTGACCGGGAACTGGGCGATGGGGATGATCGCCCAGAGGTTCAGCATCCACACGAAGAAGAACAGCGACACCAGCAGCGGGATGAAGGGGTCGCCCTTCTTCCCCATCACCTCCCGGGCGATGCCCCGGCGCACGAACTCGTACAGCGCCTCGGCGACCATCTGCAGCTTGCCGGGGACCACCTTGGGCTTGGAGAAGGCCATCCAGAAGAAGGTGAGGATCGCGGCCGTGCCGATGAGCGCGAGGAGCATCGGCTTGTTGAACTCGACGCCGCCGACCTCGAAGATCGGGTCGAAGAGGAACGACCACACACTGGGGGCCTGGAAGCCACAGTCCTTGAACAGGTGGCAGTCAACCTCGAAGGCGAGCAACTGGTCACTACTCACCGCGAGCTCCTTCGGTCGGACGCATGGGTACGGCTACCTCGGGGTGTCGGCATGGCGCTGGGCCACGGGGCGGCACTGGACTGGGGGTGGGCGGGAAGAGACCGGCCGGCGCTGCGGCAGGACGGCCCCGTGAAGAGGCGAGGAGCGTCCGGCGCTGTCCCGCACAGCGCCTTCGCCAAGGCTCGCGGCCCTCTCGGCGTCGGACGATAGCAGCCCGGCGGGTATGGCTTGCCACCACCCCTGCCCCGAGCCTTCGCGCTGTTCGCGGTCACGCGCGGGATTCCGCGGCGGAGGGGCCCGGGGAGGCCTCGCCGGGCCCGGCGGGCTCCACGTACGGCGTCTTGATCCGGGTGTGCGTCCATGCCTGGGCCGCCAGCCACACCAGGAGGCAGGCCAGCGCTGTGAAACCGAACACGCGGCCGTCCATGAAGGCGGCGTCCCGCAGGAGCCTCATCACCAGGAACATGGCGATCACCTGGGTCGTGTAGACCAGGAACCCCGCCCCGAGCAGGAGTTCGGGCCACTGCCGCCCGATCCGGCCGAGCACGTGGAGGCCCACGCCGAAGAAGGCGAGCACCACCACGGTGGCGAGTCCTGCTCCCAGGGCGCCCTCGCCTCCCGAGACGAACGCGCCGACGATCACGCCGACCAGGCCGGCACCGGCTGAGGGAATCGCGGCGCCACGAAGAATCCGGGCGTCGTTCGACTGCATAAACGCTGCTCCAGCAGGGTGGTCTACGGGGGGCGGTGCGTGACCTTCGAAAGCGGTGGTCGCCCGGCGGCACGGAATCGCTGATCGGGGGCACCGGAGGCCACCGGCCTTCTCACCGGACTCGTGAACGGTATCACAAACTATTTGATGAGGTCTTTACCTAGTTCGTGTGCGGACTGTCACACAAGCGGGTCAGCCGGCGGTGCTCCGTACCGGTCAACGGCGGCCGGACCGCTATGAGCGATTGTCGGCCGTCGGGCGGCCCTCGCGCACCAGGCGATCGTACTCGCCGAGCGCCGTCGCCCCCGCGGGCCGCCGCCCGGCCTCCGGGCCGGTCCGCGCGGCGCCCTCGTCCGCGCCGTCGGCCTCCTCCCCCGGCCGCTCGGCCCGCCCGCGCCGGGCGCGGTAGCGCGGCGGCACGAGCCGCTGCGCCCAGTGCGGCACCCTCGGGGTGAACCTCGGCAGCAGCAGGATCACCAGTCCCACCGCGCTCAGCAGCACGATCGCGAGCACGATGACCAGGCTGGAGGAGCGCACCGAGAAGGCCACCGCGCCGAAGGCGATCAGCGCCGACCAGAAGTACATGATCAGCACCGCGCGGCTGTGGGAGTGGCCGATCTCCAGCAGCCGGTGGTGCAGATGGCCGCGGTCGGCGGCGAACGGCGACTGGCCCCGCCAGGTGCGCCGCACCACCGCCAGCACCAGGTCGGCGATGGGCACCGCGATGACCGTCAGCGGCAGCAGCACCGGCATGTAGACCGGCACCATCGCGTACACACCCGAGCGAATGGAACCCTCGGACTCGGTGATCCGATCCGGATCGATCTGGCCGGTGATGGACACAGCGCCCGCAGC
This sequence comes from Streptomyces sp. ATLC9, assembly GCF_057196705.1. Classification (NCBI taxonomy): domain Bacteria; kingdom Bacillati; phylum Actinomycetota; class Actinomycetes; order Kitasatosporales; family Streptomycetaceae; genus Streptomyces; species Streptomyces sp. ATLC9. Next base: position 3,496 of record NZ_JBXUOY010000061.1, read on the forward strand.
CAGTACCAGTCCGATAAGCATCGATCCCGAGTCGCCCATGAAGATCCGCGCAGGATGCATGTTGTGCGGCAGGAATCCCAAGCACATGCCCATGAGAACCGCGACGAAGAGAGTGGCAGGCGCAGCTCCCTCAATGCCATAGCCGTACCACATCCGGTAGGCGTAGACGAAGAACGCTGCGGCGGCGATGGCGACCATGCCGGAGGCAAGGCCGTCCAAACCGTCCACGAAGTTGACCGCATTGATAGTGACAACGACCAGCGCAACGGTCAGCAGCGTGCCCTGAAGGGGAGTCACGGCAACGTTCCCCACACCCGGCACCGGCAGCCACAGGATCGTCAGACCCTGCCAGACCATCACGCCCGCGGCGATCATCTGGCCGCCGAGCTTGATCAGCGCGTCCACGCCCCACTTGTCGTCCAGGACGCCCAGCAGCCAGATGAGGCCGGCGCCGGCCAGCAGCGCGCGGGGCTCGTCGGAGAGCCGGAAGACGCCGCCGACGTTGGTGAGCTGGGAGGCCGCCAGCAGACCCGCGCACAGCCCGCCGAACATGGCGATGCCGCCGAGCCGGGGCGTCGGTTCGCGGTGCACGTCGCGGGCCCGGATCTCGGGCATCGCGCCCGCCGCGATCGCGAACTTCCTCACCGGGCCGGTGAGGAGATAGGTGACCGCTGCCGTGACGCACAGCGTCAGCAGGTATTCACGCACGGATTCCCCAGAACTCTCGCTGGCTCCCCGGGCTTACCCCCGGGACCACCACACCTTAGACAACGGCCCGGTGCGGACGGTTGCGCGCCCGGCACCGCCCGGCACCGTCCGGCACGGTCTCACGTCCGCGCCGGGACCCCCGTCAGCGCCGTGACCACCGGGTCCAGCGCCGCGTTGATCTCCTCGCCGACACTGCGGAAGTAGGTGATGGGGGCGCCGTAGGGATCGTAGACCTCGTCGGCCTCCGCGCTGGGCGCCAGCAGCCAGCCGCGCAGCGCCGCGGCGGCCCGCACCAGGGCCCGGGCGCGCCCGACCACCCCGCCGTCCGCGTCGGGGCCGGGCAGGGTGGCGGGGTCGATGGCCCGCACCAGGCGGGTGAACTCCTTGAGCGTGAAGGTCCGCAGCCCCGCCGAGTGCCCCATGGAGATCACCTGCGCCCGGTGGTCGCGGGTGGCGGTCAGCACCAGGTCGGCCCTGATGACGTGCTCGTCCAGCAGCTCGCGGCCGAGGAAGCCGGACGGGTCCGCGCCGTACTCCGCCAGGACCTCCGCCGCGTGCTCCTCCATCGGCGCGCCCTCGTGCCCCCATGTCCCCGCGCTCTCCACCACCAGCCCGCCGGCCCGCTCGTCGCCGAGTCTGGCCACCAGGGCGTGCCTGGTCAGCCGCTCGGTGATGGGCGAGCGGCAGACGTTCCCCGTGGAGACGTGGAGGATGCGGAAGACCGGTATGCCATGCTCCTCGGACGCCCCGGCGGGCGGGGTCAACTGGCGGCCTCGAGGCCGGGCACGACCTTGCGCAGCTCCTCCGCGCTGATCGCGCCCGCACGCAGCAGCCTGGGCACCGGGGCGGTGACGTCGACGATCGAGGAGGGCACGGAGTCGGGGGTGGGGCCGCCGTCGAGGTAGACGGCGACGGAGTCGCCCAGCATCTCCTGGGCGGCGTCGCAGGTCTGCGGGGCGGGGTGGCCGGTGAGGTTGGCCGACGACACCGCCATCGGACCGGTCTCGGTCAGCAGCTCGATCGCCACCGGGTGCAGCGGCATGCGGACGGCGACGGTACCGCCGGTCTCGCCCAGGTCCCAGGTCAGCGACGGCTGGTGGCGGGCGACGAGGGTGAGCGCGCCGGGCCAGAAGGCGTCCACCAGCTCCCAGGCCTGCTCGGAGAAGTCGGTGACCAGGCCGTGCAGGGTGTTGGGGGAGCCGATCAGGACGGGCGAGGGCATGCCGCGCCCGCGTCCCTTGGCCTCCAGCAGGTCGCCGACGGCCTCCGGGGTGAAGGCGTCGGCGCCGATGCCGTAGACCGTGTCCGTGGGCAGCACGACGAGTTCGCCTCGGCGGACCGCCGAGGCGGCCTCGCGCAGGCCGGTCGCGCGGTCGGTCGCGTCGGAGCAGTCGTAACGCCGTGCCATCTATGGCACCTCCCTGCGGGCTGTGGCAAAACGGGGCCGGTTGTTGAGGTCGGGGTGGTCCGCGGCGTCCGCCCAGCCGCGGTCCTCGGTGAAGATCCAGGGGACCTGGCCGCCCTGGGTGTCGGCGTGTTCGACGACGACCAGGCCGCCGGGGCGCAGCAGGCGGTGCGCGGTGCGTTCGATGCCGCGGATGACGTCCAGTCCGTCCTCACCGGAGAACAACGCCATCTGCGGATCGTGGTCACGCGCCTCGGGGGCGACGTACTCCCACTCGGTGAGCGGAATGTAGGGAGGGTTGGAGATGACGAGGTCGACCCGGCCGTCCAGCTCGGGCAGGGCGGCCGTCGCGTCGCCGTGGTGCAGGGTGACGCGGGAGCCCTCGGTGTTCCTGCGGGCCCACCCGAGCGCGCCCTCGTCCAGCTCCACGGCGTGCACGCGCGAGCGCGGCACCTCCTGGGCGAGCGCGAGCGCGATGGCTCCGGAGCCGGTGCACAGGTCGACGATCAGGGGCTCGGCGACGTCCATGGCGCGCACGGCGTCTATCGCCCAGCCGACCACGGACTCGGTCTCGGGGCGCGGTACGAACACCCCCGGGCCGACCTGGAGTTCCAGGTAGCGGAAGAAGGCCCGGCCGGTGATGTGCTGGAGCGGTTCGCGGGCCTCGCGGCGGGCGACGGCCTCCCAGTAGCGGGCGTCGAAGTCGGCGTCGGCGACGCGGTGCAGTTCCCCGCGCCCGACACCGTGCACGTACGCCGCCAGCTCCTCCGCGTCGAAGCGCGGGGAGGGCACTCCGGCGTCGGCGAGCCGCTGGGTGGCCTGGGCCACCTCGGCGAGCAGTACGTTCACGTTCCTCGTCCTCCACCCGTCCCTGTGCGCCCCGGGGCGGGGCGCACGGTTACTGAGCCGCGGCCAGCCTGGCCGCGGAGTCGGCGTCCACACACGCCTGGACCACCGCGTCCAGGTCGCCGTCCAGCACCTGGTCCAGGTTGTACGCCTTGAAGCCCACCCGGTGGTCCGAGATGCGGTTCTCCGGGAAGTTGTAGGTGCGCACCCGCTCGGACCGGTCCACCGTACGCACCTGGCTGCGGCGCGCGTCGGAGGCCTCCCTCTCCGCCTCCTCCTGGGCCGCTGCCAGCAGCCGGGCGCGCAGGATGCGCAGCGCCTGCTCCTTGTTCTGCAGCTGGCTCTTCTCGTTCTGGCAGGAGACGACGATGCCGGTGGGCACGTGGGTGATGCGGACGGCGGAGTCGGTGGTGTTCACGGACTGGCCACCGGGACCGGAGGAACGGTAGACGTCGATCCGCAGGTCGTTCGGGTTGATCTCGACGTCGACGTCCTCGGCCTCGGGGAGGACGAGGACGCCGGCCGCGGAGGTGTGGATGCGGCCCTGGGACTCGGTGGCGGGCACCCGCTGGACACGGTGGACGCCGCCCTCGTACTTCAGCCGCGCCCACACGCCCTGGCCGGGCTCGGCGGTGCTCTTGGTCTTCACCGCGACCTGGACGTCCTTGTAGCCGCCGAGGTCGGACTCGTTGGACTCGATGACCTCGGTCCTCCAGCCCCGCCGTTCGGCGTAGCGCAGGTACATGCGCAGCAGGTCGCCGGCGAACAGCGCGGACTCCTCGCCGCCCTCGCCCGCCTTGATCTCCAGGATGACGTCCTTGTCGTCACTGGGGTCGCGCGGGACGAGCAGCAGCCGCAGCCGTTCGGTGAGCTCCTCGCGCCGGACCTCCAGCTCCTTGACCTCGGCGGCGAAGTCCGGGTCGTCGGCGGCCAGCTCGCGGGCGGTGGCGATGTCGTCGCCGGTGCGCCTCCAGTCGTGGTACGCGCCCACGACCGGGGTCAGCTCGGCGTAGCGCTTGCCCAGTCTGCGGGCGTTGGCCTGGTCCGCGTGCACGGCGGGGTCGGCGAGCCGCTTCTCGAGGTCGGCGTGCTCGCCGATCAGTTCCTCGACCGCCTCGAACATCGTTGAGTCCTTCGTGTGGGGAGAGGGCTGCCGGGACGGCAAAACGCCGGTCCGGCCCTCCCGGAGGGGGACGGCCGAGGACCGGCGTTCGGGGTCGCTACTTCTTGTTCCTCGACCCGGCGTTCTTGCCGAAGCGGGCCTCGAAGCGGGCCACACGGCCACCGGTGTCGAGGATCTTCTGCTTGCCCGTGTAGAACGGGTGGCACGCGGAGCACACGTCGGCACGGATGGTGCCGTCGGCGACGGTGCTACGGGTGGTGAAGGAGCTACCGCAGGTGCAGCTGACCTGGGTCTCCACGTATTCCGGGTGGATGTCGCGCTTCAAGGTCTCTCCTAGGTATCGGGAGGGTTCCGGGTCGCACCGGCTCCTCGCGCCCGATGGGCGGGCGACGGGGACGGCTGCCTGCGCGTGAACCGGGACCGACGCACCAGTCTGCCACTACTGGCCGCACCTCCCAAAACCAGGTGGCGGCGGATGCTATTCCCCGGCTTCCCCCGCCTCCACGGCGTCCTCGGCCTCCTCGGCCTCCCGGGCGGCGGATCCCCTGGTGGCGGAGTCGGGGATCGGCCGGTCCGCCTTGAGCGCGTCCCAGATCCGCTCCGTCTGCACCCCGATCGGCACCACCCGGTTGGGGTCTGCGGGGGAGTAGCGCACCGGCAGGGTGACCGTCTGGATGTCCTGGGAGCCGATGTCCTTCACAACCCTGGCCAGACCGGCCAGGTCGGAGACCGAGGCCAGGGCCGCGTCGGTGGTGAGGTGGGAGGTGACGGCGTCGAGGAGACCGTAGGTCTTCCTGGGGTCGGAGAACATCCCGATCTCCGCCACCCGGTCGGCGAGGGCCTCGACGAAGGCGTGCTGGAGCTTTATGCGGCCCAGGTCGCTGCCGTTGCCCACGCCCTTGCGGGTGCGGACCAGGGCCAGGGCCTCCTCCCCGTCCAGGGTGCGGCGTCCCGGTTCCAGGTCCAGCCGGCTGTCCTCGTCCTCGATCGGCTCGGTGACGGTGATCTCCACCCCGCCCAGTTCGTCGACCACCTTCTCGAAGCCGTTGAAGTCGAGTTCGACGTAGTGGTCCATGCGGATGCCGGTCATCGACTCGACCGTCTTGACGGTGCAGGCCGGGCCGCCGACCGCGTACGCCTGGTTGAACATCACGCGCCGGGCGGCGGGTGCCGTGCCGCCGCCGGTCCTCTCGCACTCGGGCCGCTCCACGAGGGTGTCGCGGGGGACGGAGACGACGGACGCCCGGTCGTGCTCCCTGCCGATGTGGACGATCATCGCGGTGTCGGAGCGGGCGGTGCCGTCGTCGCGGCCGTAGCGGGAGTTGTCCCCGGAACGGGTGTCGGAGCCGAGGACCAGGATGTCGAGCGTGCCGTCGGGAACGTCGGCGGGCCGGTCGGGGCCCAGGACGGAGTCGATGTCGACGCCGGCGATGTTGCCGTCGATCCTGGAGTAGAGCAGCCCCAGTCCGGCCCCGGCCAGCACGAGGGCGCCGACCGTGGCCCACACGGCCGCGTACAGCCCCCCGCGCCGCCGCGGGCGCGGGCTCCGGCCCTTCCGTCCACCGCTCTCCCCGCCGCCGGGGGTGGTGTCCTCGTCCGCCATGTCGTTCCTCGTCTGCCGCCCGTCCCTCTGCCGCGTGGGGCCGCCGCGGGGCCGTCCGGCGCCTGTCCGGGCCGCCGGACCGGGTCGGACCGGACCGACGGCGGTCGGCGAAGGGCTTCCTTCTCCCCTTGCGACGGCGTACCCCTGTCGGGCCTGATCACTCCGCGTCCCGGCCGCGGCGGGGACGACGGGCACGGCGGCAGGCCGGTGGCGCGGCGGTGACACACGGTGAGGGCCGCACCACCGGGTGCGGTGGTGCGGCCCTCGCCGTGCTGCGGTCCGTGCCGGACGCCGGTCAGTCGCCGTTGCCGGGCATCGGCGTCTTCGTCTGGATCTGCATCAGGAACTCGGCGTTCGACTTCGTCTGCTTCATCTTGTCCAGCAGCAGCTCGATGGCCTGCTGCTGGTCCAGCGCGTGCAGGACGCGCCGCAGCTTCCAGACGATGCCCAGTTCCTCGGCGCCCATCAGGATCTCCTCCTTGCGGGTGCCGGACGCGTCGACGTCCACCGCCGGGAAGATCCGCTTGTCGGCGAGCTTCCGGTCGAGCTTGAGCTCCATGTTGCCGGTGCCCTTGAACTCCTCGAAGATGACCTCGTCCATCCGCGAGCCGGTCTCGACCAGCGCGGTGGCCAGGATCGTCAGGGAGCCGCCGTCCTCGATGTTCCGCGCGGCGCCGAAGAACTTCTTCGGCGGGTAGAGCGCGGTGGAGTCGACACCGCCGGACAGGATGCGGCCCGAGGCGGGGGCGGCCAGGTTGTACGCGCGCCCCAGACGGGTGATCGAGTCCAGCAGCACCACCACGTCGTGGCCGAGCTCCACCAGTCGCTTGGCCCGCTCGATGGCCAGCTCGGCGACGGTGGTGTGGTCCTCGGCGGGGCGGTCGAAGGTCGAGGAGATGACCTCGCCCTTGACCGACCGCTGCATGTCGGTGACCTCCTCCGGCCGCTCGTCCACGAGCACGACCATCAGGTGGCACTCGGGGTTGTTGCGGGTGATGGAGTTGGCGATCGACTGCAGGACCATCGTCTTGCCGGTCTTCGGCGGGGCCACGATCAGACCGCGCTGCCCCTTGCCGATGGGCGACACCAGGTCGATGATCCGCGAGGTGAGGTGGTTGGGCTCGGTCTCCAGCCGCAGCCGCTCCTGCGGGTACAGCGGGGTGAGCTTGCCGAACTCGGGCCGGCCCTTGCCGTTGTCCGGCGACATCCCGTTCACCGAGTCCAGGCGGACCAGCGCGTTGAACTTCTCGCGCCGCTCGCCCTCGCGCGGCTGCCGGACCGCACCGGTGACGTGGTCGCCCTTGCGCAGACCGTTCTTGCGGACCTGGGCCAGGGAGACGTACACGTCGTTCGGACCGGGCAGGTAGCCGGAGGTGCGCACGAACGCGTAGTTGTCGAGGATGTCCAGGATTCCGGCGACCGGGATCAGGACGTCGTCCTCGGAGATCTGCGGCTCGGTGGCGAAGTCGTCGCGGCCCCGGCGGCCCCGGCGGTCGCGGTAGCGGCCCCGGCGGCCGCGGCGGCCGCTCTCGAGGTCGTCGTCGCGGTCACCGCGGTTGTCCCGGTCGCGGCCCTGGCGGTTTCCGCCGTCCTGGCCCTGCTGCTGGCCGCCGTCCTTGCCGCGGCGGTCGCGCTGACGACCCTTGCCCTGGCGGTCGCCGCCCTTGTCCTGCTGCTTGTCCTGTCGGCCGCCGTCGCCCCTGCCCTCGGCGGGCTTGTCCTCGGCGGTGTCGGCGGCGGCCGGGGTCTCGCCCCTGCTCTCGCCGCTCTTGCCCTCGCCGCTCTTGCCGCCGCGGCGACGGCGCTCACCGGCGGGCTCGTCGCTGACGGGCTGGCCGGGGATGTCGATCTGCTGCTGAGCGGCCTCGCCCGCGTCGCCCCCGGCGCTCTCGCCCGTGCGCGCCTTGGAGGTCGCACGGCGGCGCGGCTTGCTCTCGGCGGGTGCGGCGGAGGTCTCGGCCGCGGCGGCGGGAGCGGAGCCCGAGCCGTTCTCGGCCTGCTTGGCCCGGATCGTCTCGATCAGCTGGCTCTTGCGCATCCGCGCCGTGCCCTTGATACCGAGACCGGAGGCGACTTGCTGCAGTTCGGCGAGAACCATGCCCTCAAGGCCCGTGCCGGAGCGGCGACGCCTGGGGGCGGTACCGGATGCGGGCGCGGCAGGGGCGTCCGTGGCGGGCGCGGCGGCTTCGGCGGCGTCCACGCCCATCAGATCGGTGGTATCGCTCACGAAGGGTCCTTCCCTGGAGCGGGCGTCGGCCTGTCTGGCTCGGCGACCGGTTGTGCTGTCCGGCGGCGGTCTTCGTCTCGACCGGGCCGGGGCGGTGGTTCCGCCCGGATATACGGCGGAGGAATCAGTACACAGTCAATACATGGGTGGCGTGAGGGGGTGACGTGCGTCGATCACGCCGTTCCGGAGCGAGCTCGGCACTGCTCGGCAGGCTGCTCAGGCAGTTCTGGAGGCTCCCGGAAGAAGGAGTGGCCCCGTATGGGACTGTACCCATGGGATCACGGAGAGCACCGCACCGCCCTCGGGTCGTCCCAGGAGGCTGCGAGTGCAGACTTGAGGTTAACACTACCGGACCCAACAAACATTCCCCCTCTCCAAGGCCCGCATTCGTGTCACCGGCCCGTGCCGGCCAGCGGCAGCACACCGGCTCCCGCCGTGTCGAGGGACAGCCGGTTGGCCGCCCATCCGTCGCCCGCCAGGCGCGCGACCTTGTCCGCCGCGGCGTCCCGCGCCAGCGCCAGGACCGTGGGCCCGGCGCCCGAGATGACGGCGGGCACCCCGTCCGCGCGCAGCCGGCGCACCAGTTCCGCGCTCTCCTCCATCGCGGGGGCGCGGTACTCCTGGTGGAGCCGGTCCTCGGTGGCGGGCAGCAGGAGTTCGGGGCGGCGGGTCAGCGCCTCGACGAGCAGGGCCGCACGGCCGGCGTTGGCGGCCGCGTCCACATGGGGGACGCTGCGGGGCAGCAGCCCGCGGGCGGTCTCGGTGAGCACCGGCCGGTCGGGGACGAAGACCACCGGAACGACGGCGGGGTCCGGGTCCATCCTGATCGCCCGTGCGGCGCCCCCGTCCGTCCAGGCGAGGGTGAAGCCGCCGAGCAGGCAGGCGGCCACGTTGTCGGGGTGCCCCTCTATCTCCGTGGCCAGCTCCAGCAGGGCGGTGTCGTCGAGTTTCTCGGCGCCGCCGGTGGTCACCGCGCGGGCGGCGATGATGCCCGCGCAGATGGCCGCGGAGGAGGAACCCAGCCCGCGGCCGTGCGGGATGCGGTTGGCGCAGACGACCTCCAGGCCGCGCGGCTGGCCGCCCAGCAGGTCGAAGGCCGTGCGCAGGGAGCGTACGAGCAGGTGGCTCTCGTCGCGGGGCAGGGTGTCGGCGCCCTCGCCGGCGATGTCGATGTGCAGTCCGGAGTCGGCGACGCGGACCACGACGTCGTCGTACAGGCCGAGGGCCAGACCGAGGGCGTCGAAGCCGGGGCCGAGGTTTGCGCTGGTGGCGGGGGTACGCACCCGGACGGCGGCGGCGCGGAACGCGGGACCGGCCATCGCTCGTTGACTCTCCTTGGTGTGTCTGTCCTGTGGGACTGCGGGGACTGTGCTGCTCGGATGCTCGGTCGGATGTGCGGGCGGACGCCGGTCCGGTGCGGATCGCGGACGCGCGACGCGACGCCTTCGGGAACCGCGGCTGGGGGCCGGACCGGTCCACTGACCTCTGGCACATGCCGTATGACAGGTCGGGACGTACCCCCACCCTATCGAAGGACGGTTCGGTGGCGGTACAGGGCGTACGGGAGGCGCACGATGCGTGTCGCGCACCACCGGTGCGCCCCCATGCCGGGTGCGAGCCCGCGCGGGGCCGCACCCGGCGCGGGGGACGTCACGGGTCCGGCGGCCTCACACCAGGCCGAGGCGCTCGGCCGCGGCGTCCGCGTCGACGGGGACGACGATCGGCTGCGGAGCGCCCTGCACGGCCCAGTCCGGATCCTTCAGACCGTTGCCCGTGACGGTGCAGACGATCCGCTGGCCGGGGTCGACCTTCCCCTGCTCGGCCGCCTTGAGCAGCCCGGCCACCGAGGCCGCCGAGGCGGGTTCGACAAAGACGCCCTCCTGCGCGGCCAGCAGCCGGTAGGCGGCCAGGATCTGGCGGTCGGTCACCTCGTCGATGAGCCCGCCGGACTCGTCGCGTGCCGCCTCCGCGTACTCCCAGGAGGCCGGGTTGCCGATACGGATGGCGGTGGCGATGGTGCGCGGGTCCTTGACCGGCTCGCCCCGCACGATGGGCGCCGAGCCGGAGGCCTGGAAGCCCCACATCCGGGGTTTGCGGGAGGCGTGGACCCCGCCGTCGGGACCGGGTGTGGCGTACTCCCGGTAGCCCCGCCAGTAGGCGGTGATGTTGCCCGCGTTGCCGACCGGCAGGACGTGGATGTCGGGGGCGTCGCCGAGCATGTCGACGACCTCGAACGCGGCGGTCTTCTGGCCCTCGATCCGCACCGGGTTGACCGAGTTGACCAGCGACACCGGGTAGTTGTCGGACAGGCCGCGCGCCAGGGTGAGGCAGTCGTCGAAGTTGCCGTCGACCTGGAGGATGCTCGCGCCGTGGACCAGCGCCTGGCCCATCTTGCCCATCGCGATCTTGCCCTGCGGCACCAGCACCGCGCACACCATCCCCGCGCGCACCGCGTAGGCGGCGGCCGAGGCGGAGGTGTTGCCGGTGGAGGCGCAGATGACGGCCTTCGCGCCCTCCTGCCTGGCGCGGCTGATGGCCATCGTCATCCCGCGGTCCTTGAAGGATCCGGTGGGATTGGCACCCTCGACCTTGAGGTGGACCTCGCAGCCGGTGCGCTCGGAGAGCACCTGCGCGGGCACGAGCGGGGTACCGCCCTCGCGCAGGGTGACGACGGGGGTGTCGTCGGTGACCGGAAGCCGGTCGCGGTACTCCTCGATGATGCCCCGCCACTGGTGGGCGCCGGACATTCGAGGAGTGCTGGTGCCAGGACTGGCGGTGGTGACGGTCATCTTCCTCATTCCCCTTCGACCCGCATGGTGCTCGCGACGCCGCGTACGGTGTCCAGTCTGCGCAGCGCCTCGACCGTCGCCGACAGGGCGGCGTCCGACGCGCGGTGGGTGACGACGACCAGTGAAGCGCCGTCGCCGGGGCCGTCGATGCCCTGCTGGCGCACGGTGTCGATGGAGACCCCGTGCTCGGCGAAGACGGTGGCGCACTGGGCGAGGACGCCCGGTTTGTCGGCGACGTCCAGGCTGATGTGGTAGCGGGTGACCACCTCGCCCATCGGGCTCACCGGGAGCTGGGCGTAGGCGGACTCCCCCGGCCCCCGGGCACCGGCGAGCTTGTTGCGGCAGACGGCGACCAGGTCGCCCAGCACCGCCGAGGCGGTGGGCGCGCCCCCCGCGCCGGGCCCGTAGAACATCAGCCGGCCGGCGGCCTCCGCCTCGACGAAGACCGCGTTGTACGCCTCGCGGACGGAGGCGAGCGGATGGGCCAGCGGGATCATCGCCGGGTGGACCCGGGCGGTGACCGAGCGCCCGTCGGCGGCACGCTCGCAGATGGCCAGCAGCTTGACCGTGCAGCCCATGCGCCGCGCGGAGGCGATGTCGGCGGCGGTGACCTCGGTCAGCCCCTCGCGGTGCACGTCGTCCAGGCGGACGCGGGTGTGGAAGGCGATACCGGCCAGGATCGCGGCCTTGGCCGCGGCGTCGAAGCCCTCGACGTCGGCGGTCGGGTCGGCCTCGGCGTACCCCAGGGCGGTGGCCTCGTCCAGCGCCTCGGAGTACCCGGCGCCGGTGGAGTCCATCCGGTCGAGGATGAAGTTGGTGGTGCCGTTGACGATGCCCAGGACGCGGTTGACCTTGTCGCCTGCCAGGGACTCCCGCAGCGGGCGCACCAGCGGGATCGCGGCCGCGGCGGCGGCCTCGTAGTAGAGGTCCGTCCCGTGTTTCTCGGCCGCCTCGTGGAGGGCCGGACCGTCCTCGGCCAGCAGCGCCTTGTTGGCGGTGACGACGCCGGCGCCGTGCTCGAAGGCGGTGGTGATCAGGGTGCGGGCCGGCTCGATGCCGCCGATGACCTCGATCACCACGTCGATGTCGTCCCGCGCCGCCAGGGCGGCGGCGTCGGTGGTGACCAGCTCGGGCGCTATGCCCTCGCGGACCCTTCCGGGACGGCGGACGGCGACCCCGGCCAGTTCGACCGGGGCCCCGATCCGGGCGGCGAGGTCCTCCGCGTGCGTCGTCATGATGCGTGCCACCTCTGAGCCGACGACCCCACAGCCCAGCAGCGCCACCTTCAGCGGACGCGTACGCATCATCAGACCTCGCTTCTCCACAGTCCTGGGGACTCAAGTCTCACGCACGGGTGACGGGATCCCCCGTTCCATCCAGCATGCGAGACGTCATCCTCCGTTTTTGAGATGCCCCGGTGAGGGGCCCGCCGCCCGGGCCGGGCTCAGCCGACGTCCAGGCCGAGCAGGTCCTCCTCCGTCTCGCGCCGCACGATCACCCGGGCCCCGCCGGCCGAGACCGCCACCACCGGTGGACGCGGGGAGTGGTTGTAGTTGCTCGCCATGGACCGGCAGTACGCGCCGGTGGCCGGGACGGCCAGCAGGTCGCCGGGGGCCAGGTCGGCGGGGAGGAAGGCGTCGCGCACCACGATGTCGCCGCTCTCGCAGTGCTTGCCGACCACGCGCGAGAGCATCGGCGCGGCCTCGGAGGTGCGGGAGGCCAGCGCCACGGAGTACTCGGCGTCGTACAGCGCGGTGCGGATGTTGTCGGACATGCCGCCGTCCACGCTGACGTAGGTGCGCAGACCCGGGAGCTCCTTGACGGTGCCGATCTCGTAGAGGGTGAAGGTCGTCGGACCGGCGATGGCCCGGCCCGGCTCGACCGACAGCCGCGGCGCGGCCAGCCCGGCCGCCCGGCACTCGTGGGCGACGATCCCGTGCAGCGCCCCGGCGATCTCGTGGGGCTCGCGCGGGTCGTCGTCGGGGGTGTAGGCGATGCCCAGACCACCGCCGAGGTCGATCTCGGGCAGCTCCACGCCGTGCTCGTCGCGGACCTCGGTCAGCAGCTGCACCACACGGCGCGCGGCGACCTCGAAACCGGCCATGTCGAAGATCTGCGAGCCGATGTGGGAGTGGATGCCCACCAGCTCCAGACTGTCCAGCTTCAGCACCCGCCGCACCGCCTCGGCGGCCTGCCCGTCGGCGAGCGCGAGCCCGAACTTCTGGTCCTCGTGGGCGGTGGCGATGAACTCGTGGGTGTGCGCCTCCACGCCCACCGTCACCCTGATCTGCACCCGCTGGCGCCGCCCGAGCCGCTCGGCGATGTGCGCCACGCGGGCGATCTCCTGGAAGGAGTCCAGCACGATCCGGCCGACCCCGGCCCCGACGGCCCGCTCGATCTCGGCGGTGGACTTGTTGTTGCCGTGCAGCGCGATGCGCTCGGCGGGCATCCCGCCGGCCAGCGCGGTGGCCAGCTCGCCGCCGGAGCAGACGTCGAGGTTGAGGCCCTCCTCGGTCAGCCAGCGCACCACCGCGCGGCACAGGAAGGCCTTTCCGGCGTAGAACACGTCGGCCCCGTCGCCGAAGGCCTCGCGCCAGGCGCGGCAGCGGGCCCGGAAGTCGTCCTCGTCCAGGACGTAGGCGGGGGTGCCGAACTCCTCGGCCAGCGTGACGACGTCCAGCCCGCCGACGGTGGTCACCCCCCGCTCGTCGCGGGCGACGGTACGGGCCCACACGCGCGGGTCCAGGGCGTTGAGGTCGGCGGGCGGCGGGGTGTAGTGCCCCTCGGGCAGGACGTCGGCGTGGCGGGGCCCGGCGGGGTGTGCGGAACGGCTCATGATCGGTTCGTGATCTCCATCACAGATGTACGGGTGCGGTGACGCCCAACCGGGACAGGCCGCCGGCCAGCACCGTCCCGGCGGCCTGGGCGAGGGCCAGCCGGGCGCGGTGGGCGGCCAGGGGTTTCTGCTCCCCCACGGGCAGCACGGACGCGTGTATGCCGAGAAGGCCGTCTGCGACCGTCCCCAGGTGGCGGGCGAGCCGGCCGGGGTCGCCCGGTGCGGCGATCCGCTCGTACTCGGCCAGCGCCCCCAGCAGTTCCGTCTCACGCGGCGCGTCGTAGGCGTACCCGTCCGCCCCGGCCTCGGGAGCGAAGCCGAGGGCGCGCGCGCCGCGCAGCAGCGCCCGGGCGCGGGAGTGTGCGTACTGCACGAGGAAGAGGGGGTTGGACTCGCGCTGCTCCAGCAGCTCCGGGCCGAGCTCCCCGCCGGTGGCGGCGGCCCAGTTGAGGACATCGCGCGCGGGGTCGGTGCGCGGCGCGACCGCGTACTCCCCCTCCCGCGACGCCAGGGCCTCCACCAGCTCCGCGCGGGCCCCGCCCGCCACGGTGATGTTGAGGAAGCCGGGCCCGGCGACCGCCACTTCGGCGATGCCCTCCTCGCGGGCCAGCCTCTCCCGCAGGACCTCGGCCACGCTCCGGGCGGGACGTCCGGTGGCGGCGGCCAGCCGCAGCGCGGCGTTGGTGGCGTAGTCCCCGCGGCCCGGCCGCGGCGGACGCCCCACGGTGATCCGCTCCGGCAGCCCGTCCAGCGCCTCCAGCGCGCCCGGGGGCAGCTCGCCCAGCGCGCCGTCGCCGGCCACACTGCGCACGGTGCGCAGCACGGTGCGCGAGAGCTGGGCGGGAGTCACGCGTCAAGGGTATGGGAGAGGGGGTGGGGAGACGCGAACGCGTTTCGAGGGATGACACGGACCTCACACCGGCCGGCTCCGGCCACCCCGCCCGGCGAGGTCACCCCGGCTGCCGTACGGCGGGCTCCGTCCCGCACGCTTCGCCGTCCCCGCGCCCGCCGGCGGCCAGCCGCCGCACCGTCCGTACCAGCTCCACCGGTTCGAACGGCTTGGCCACGAACGCGTCCACCCCCGCCGCCCGCGCCCGCTCGCCGTCCAGCTCCGACCGCGTACAGGCGCTGACGATCGCCAGGGGGATGCCGCGCGTCCGCTCACCGGCGCGCAGCAGCTCGGCGGTCCGCAGGCCGTCGAGCCGGGGCATGGCCACGTCGAGCGTGATCACGTCGGGCAGCACCCGCTCCACGATCTCCAGACACTCGGCACCGTCGGCCGCGGTCACGACCTCGAAGCCTTCGAGTTCGAGGTTGACCCTGATCAGCTGCCGGATGACCTTGCTGTCGTCCACCACAAGGACCCGGCCGGACATCCCAGGCACACCCCAGAGAGTAGGCCCGCGCCTCCGCCCGCGTCCGGCTTTCGCCCTTTTCCGCCCGGCCGGCGCCCGCGAACCCTGTCCGATCCACCCCCGGGAAGCTGGTAGTGTTCTACCTGTCGCCGCGATCAACCGACCGCCGCCGACAGGCCCCCGTAGCTCAGGGGATAGAGCAACGGCCTCCGGAGCCGTGTGCGCAGGTTCGAATCCTGCCGGGGGTACCTCGCAGAAGGTACCGACGGACCCCGCCACCAGCCACGACGCTAGGTGCGGGGTCTTCGTACGTGTGCTCGGGGTCGTGACGACCAGCACGGCACCCGGCCGGTCGGCCTGTTCGACGGCGTAGGTGCAGGGGGACCAGCACATGCCCTGGTCATACGTAGGTCTTCGCGCAGACGCCGGCGGTAGGCCGTGCCGTCGACCACGATGCGCCGTGATCCTTTCCGCCTCAACGCCACGTTCCCCTCCTCGAATCGATGCCGTGGCCCTGCCCGGAAGGAACGACCACGCCTGCTACCGCTTGCACTGCCGACAGGGCTTGAGCCCCTCGGCTTCCGCGTCTTCCTCGGGGATCTCCACCTTCCCGACGAAGGTCTCCGGCTTGCCGTTCAGCGCGGAACAGTCGGGATCGGTGTGGTAGGCGTACCGGTACTCTCCCTTGCGCACATGGACGTTTCCCATGAGCACTTCCCTCCGGTTGCTGCTCCTGAGGTAACCCTCGCCACTCGCGAGGCAACCCATTCCGCGAAGCCCGCCGCTCCTTGAACGAGGTGACCACCTGAAGGAGCGGCCTCCCAGGAACGGCTGCCAGTCCTTCCGGCTGCCGCCTGCGCGCAAGGCGCGGACGCAGCAGTGGGCTCCTCGGCCGGGCCGGGGCCGTGGCTCGTCCGGTGGTAGGGCAGGAGAGATGCGGCCCTGCGCGGCCGATTGCGCGAGGCGCACCTGGTGGCGAAGCGGGATGCGGGATGTAGGTGCTGTCGAGCCGGGAATCGGCGGCCCGGCGGGGTCCGCCCTTCCACGAGGGAGAATCGGAGCCTGGAATAAGCACAGCTGTAACAAGTACACCTGTTCACGCCGAGGTACACCGCGGACAAGCCCGCCGAGATATTCGACCGCGACTTCGAGTGGGCCGAACTGACGCGCTGCATGGTGTGGGCCCGCCGGCGCTCCGGCGGGCCCACACGGGATCAGGGTTGAGCGGACGGCGGGGCGCCCCGGTCAGTAGATGCGGAAGGACGTGCCGGTCACGAGTGTGCCCCCGAAGGTCGCGGTGGTGTTCGGGGGCAGGCTCGTCTGGGTGCAGGCGGACGTCCAGCAGGCCCGCGCGGTGTACTTGCCGGTGTAGTACCCGCTGCGGTACGGCCAGGAGCCCGTGTACGTACCCGCGGTGCCGTAGAAGCCCTGGTTGGCGTACGGCACCCTGCCGCTGTAGTAGCAGCCGTCGGTGGAGTAGCAGATGTTGCGGTTGCTGATCATGGGCCGGATCCAGGTGTCCCCCGCCTCGACCGAGAGGATTTCCCCGGTGGCGGGGTCGATCTCGACCGTCTTCGGGGTGTCGGAGTTCAGGAGCTCCTGTTCCTGGACGCTGATCTGGCCGGGGGCGGCGGTGGTGTCGGCTGCGGCGGTTCCTGTCGTGGTCAGACCGAGCGTGGCGGCCACGGCGAGCGCGGCGGCTCCCGAGGAAAGGCGTCGCATCAGCTTGCGCATGTGATCAGTGCTCCCCATTGATCGCGTCATGGTGATGGTCCGTCACCATGTGTCACGACCGTACCAAGCCCGGAGGCTCTTCCCAGTGCGGTCGTACTCGTTGGCCACAGGTTGTCCGAATCGGCTCGGGCAGGGCGCGGCCCGCCGGGGCGAGGCCGTTCCCGAAGGGGGCGCGACGGACGGGCACCGCGGGCGTCCCCGTCCTGGCCTCGGCCGCGGGCACCGCCACCCGGCACTACCAGGCCGGCGGTGCGGGCGACTACGTCGTCGACCACGGCATCGACCACCCCTGCGCCAAGCTGCCGGACGCACCGAACCGCTGACACGCGGTCGGACGTGACCGGGGTGGGGGGGGGGGGGGGGGCGGGGCCCCCGCCCCCCCCCCCCCCCCGCCCGCCCCCGCGGGGGGGGGGGGCGGCGCCCCCAGCGCCCCCCCCCCCCCCCCCCCGCGCACCGCCCCGCCGGTCCATCGGGTTGGATGGGGCGGAGCGCCACCGAACCATCGGCGGGCGGCCTTGCACGGAGGAACGGAAGAGGGGCGGTCAGCACATGGGGTTCACGCCGGGCCGCCGCATCACCCACTGCCCGTACTGCGGCACGCGCTACGCGGACGGCGCCGGGTGGCCCAGGGACTGCGCGGGCTGCGGCGAGACGAGCTGGGCCAACCCCCTGCCCGTGGCGGTCGCGCTCCAGCCCGTGGCCACCGCCGGGGGCGGCCGGGGCCTGGTGGTGGTGCGGCGGGACATCGAGCCCTTCCGCGGCGAACTGGCGCTGCCCGGCGGTTACATGGAGCTGGGCGAGAGCTGGCGGCAGGCCACCGTGCGCGAGCTGTGGGAGGAGACCGGGCTCGAGGCCGCGGCTCGGGACGTGGCCCTCGTCGACGTCCACGACGGGGGCACCAGTCTGCTCGTCTTCGGTCTGCTGCCCGAGCGGGACGCCGCGGACCTCCCGCCCCCGGCGCCCACGGCCGAGGCCACGGAGTGGATGGTGCTGAAGGAGCCGGCCGAGCTGGCCTTCCCGACGCACACCGAGGTGATGCGCGCGTATCTGGCGGGGGAGACGGCCGCCGGTCCGGCCGTGTAGGGCGGCGCGGCTCCGCGCCGGAGCCCGAAGCGGTGCCGGGATCGGCATCGGGACCGACGCCACAGGTCCGTTTCGCGGTGATTTACGCCGCGTTTCGCGGAGTTTTCGAAGCCGTGTCGCGAGAAGACGTTTACGGGCGCTCCATCCGGCGATACATTCCAGTGATGGGAGCGCTCCCAGTCGCGGGTCGCGGACGACCCCACGCCCCTCCGGCCGACCACCGCCGACGGGAGCGCCTCCACGTACGGCCGCACACCCGGTGGCGGGTCGCGGTCGGCCCGGTCCGCTCCGCGGACGGGCGCCGGCGGCGGTCCGCCCACGCGGAAGACTCCGAAGGAGACCCCCCACCATGGCTGTCCAGCACACCGCCCGGCGCACGGCGCCGGTCCGCTCCCCCCGCTCCTTAGCCCTCCTCGGGGCCGCCCTCTTCGGCCTCGTCATGGCCTCCGCGCCCACCCCGGCGACGGCGCACGGCGCGACCATGATGCCGGGCTCGCGCACCTACCTGTGCTACCAGGACCTGGTCAGGAACAACCACCAGATGCCCTCCAACCCGGCCTGCGCGGCCGCGGTCCGCGAGGACGGGACCACCGGGCTGTACAACTGGTTCGCCGTGCTCGACTCCAACGGCGGCGGGCGCACCACGGGCTACATCCCGGACGGCAAGCTGTGCAGCGGCGGCGACCGGGGGCCGTTCGACTTCTCCTCGTACAACGCCGCCCGCGGCGACTGGCCGAAGACACACCTCACCTCCGGCGCCAACGTCCGGATCAAGCACAGCAACTGGGCGCACCACCCGGGCCGCTTCGACGTCTACATCACCAGGCAGGGCTGGTCCCCGAACAAGGCTCTGGCCTGGGGTGACCTGGAGAAGATCAACACCGTGACCAACCCGCCGCAGTCGGGCAGCGTCGGCTCCGAGACCGGTCACTACTACTGGGACGTCCGGCTGCCGCAGCGCTCCGGCCAGCACGTCGTCTACATCCACTGGACCCGCTCCGACAGCCAGGAGAACTTCTACTCCTGCTCCGACGTCGTCTTCGACGGCGGCAACGGCAACGTGACGTGGTGACCGGGCAGCGCTCCGCCCCAGGGACGCGCTGACCCCACCGGGCCCCCCCGGCTTCCTCCCGCGGGGGCCGTCCCTTTCCGCCCCCGGGGGGGCGGGGGGCGCCGCGG
>NZ_JBXUOY010000062.1:0-21978 GCF_057196705.1 Streptomyces sp. ATLC9
GAGCCGGGCTCGACGTCGGAGACCCACAGCAGCGAGCCGTCGGGAGCGGCGAGGAACTGCAGGTTTCCGGCGAAGCGTCGTCCCTTGCCGGAGTACCACAGGTCGTTGCCCTTCTCGGTGGTGCCGGCCACGCGGTCGCAGGCGATGAGCGTGCCGTCCAGGACCACATGGCTCAGGCCCTGCTCGCGGCAGCGCTCCAGCACCTGGTGCAGGTCCGGGGCGCGCTCGGCGAGGACGTCGATGCCCTCGTGGAGATACCGGTAGCCGGTGGCCTGGGAGATCCCGGCGTCGCGGGCCAGGCAGTGCACGCAGCCGCGCTCGCGGAACCAGCGCAGTACCAGCACGGCCTGGCGGAACGGACCCAGCGCCCGACTGCCGCGGGGAGTGCCGATCCGGCGGCGGTGGGCGGCCAGGAGACGGGCGAGGAAGACCACCACCGGGCGGGGGATGTCGAGCATGGCAACATGGGGGACCAACGTGAAGCCTCTGGTGTCGCAGGACGATCTTGTGAGAGAGAACCGTCCTACCAGGGGCTTTACGTCTGCCCGCCACCGGGGCAGGGCTGCCCGAATCGTCCGGACACCAGAGCCTCATCCGGCTTCGCGTAGATCATTTCGCTGAGAAAACCTCAATGTCCTTGCGTCGCCGCCCCTCGCCCGACCACAGCACGATCCGGCCCCGCGTGGCTATATCCGCAGGCACGTCCCTGCTGTTCACCAACTCCCGCAACTCGGCGGCCTGTTCCACGGAGAGCTCCATAGCAAGCAACCCTGCCGCACAAGATCAAGTAACGCTGACGGAATCACGAGACACTAGAAGGCAAGGGTGCGCTACCTCAAGATCGTCCACTAACTGTGCAGCTCGCTGCCCAGCGGCTCGGCATCAAGTCACCGAAGAACGTCGAGGCGTTCGAGACCCTCGTCGCAGCACTGCTGCAAGCCGAGAAGCGTCGCTGACCTGGTGAAGTGACGCTGCTGTGGGACTAGGATCCACCTCGAAGCGCCCGGCTTCCCCCCGTGGCCGGGCGCTTTGTTGTCGAGGCGCAGGTGCTATCCGGCGAGATGGCGACCGTTCAGGTTCACCTCTCTCGCCCCTGCGCATCCCGCATCCGCACCCCGCGCTCTACGAGTCGTGACCGGACTGTTCCGGCGTCCACGCCGAGCCGTTCGCCAATCCGCGCTAGCGACTGGCCGGCCTCGTAAAGTCGCACTGCTTCGTCGATCTGCTCTGCGGATAGCCCACGCATCCGCATCTCGACGCCGTGGTGCTTGAGGATTTTGCCGACCCTCTGTCGGCTGATCCCGAACCGGTCACCGAGCTGGTAGACCGTCGCCCCACCCGTGTAACCCTCGATGATCTGCTGTATCTGGTCGTCGCTGAGGTGTGTCGCTCGGGCAGGTTGTCGTCGCGCATGATGCTGTCGCACGGGGGCGGATAGGTTTGGCAGCTTACGTAGTAGCGCCTCTAGGGCGCTGACCTGCACCTTTGTGTTGTAGTACGAGCGCCTGAGGTCCACCGTCCGGGAGGCCGGTACCGTACGTCGGAACCGGCCTCCCGCGTTTCGCGTCCGCATTCCCGGCCCGTCCCTCCCGACAGCCCCGGCCCGCCCTCAGACCGCGGTCGGGACCTCCGTCCGCAGCGGCCACGCCGGGTCGACCGTCTCGTCGGATCCGTTGCGGGCGAACCACGCCTGCAGACCGCGCGCCTGGGCCGCGTGCCAGACCGACTGGAGGGTGTGCAGCTCGGCCGGCGTCAGCGAGGACAGCCGCTGCGCGTGGCGGCGCCCCACCTCCCGCACGACCTCGAGCGCTGCCGTGGCGTCGGCGGCGGCGTCGTGGGCCCCGGCCAGTTCCACGCCGTAGTGCTCGCACAGCGCGGCCAGGGTGCGGCGGCCCTTGCGGTAGCGGTCCAGATGCTTGTCCAGCACCCGCGGGTCCAGCACGTACAGCGGGGGGGAGGCGACGGCCTCGGTCAGCGAGGTGCCGTGGTGCCGCCGCAACTCCCGGTCCAGCAGCGTCAGATCGAACGGCGCGTTCATCACCACCAGCGGCAGCGCCTCGGACGCGCGCTCCGCCAGGGCTCTCGCGACCTCACCGACCGCGTCCGCCGGGCGTCGGCCGTGCTCGCGCAGGTGCTCCCCGGTCAGCCCGTGCACCGCCGCCGCCCCCTCGGGCACCGGCACCCCCGGATCCACCAGCCAGCGCACGGCGCGCACCGGTGCCCCCGGCGCGTCCTGCACCACCAGCGCGGCCGAGACGATCCGGTCCCGCTCCGGGTCCACCCCCGTGGTCTCGGTGTCGAATGCGGCGAGCGGCCCCTCGTACCACACCGTCATGCTCTGCTTCCCCTCCGTGTCGAGACCGGGACCGTCCCGGTGGACGGGCGCGTACGGCGGCGCGTACGCCCGTCGCCAGTCTTGATACCTCACCCGGCTCGCGGCCAACCCCGGCGTCCCTGGACCGGGCCGTAACCGTTTCGCGGCCGGGGCGTCCGGCTCGGTACGATTCACGGTGCGCGGCGATCGTCCGCGCCTCGGGCCGATCCCGAGACGGGGAGACCCGAGACGACAGCAGTCAGGAGAGACCGGTGACGGACGTCCGTGTGATCATCCAACGCGATTCCGAGCGGGAAGAACGCGTGGTGACCACGGGCACCACGGCCGCCGAACTCTTCTCCGGCGACCGCTCGATCGTCGCCGCCCGCGTCGGCGGGCAGCTGAAGGACCTGGCGTACGCCGTCGCCGACGGTGACGAGGTCGAGCCCGTGGAGATCTCCTCCGAGGACGGGCTGGACATCCTGCGGCACTCCACCGCGCACGTCATGGCCCAGGCCGTGCAGGACCTCTTCCCCGAGGCCAAGCTCGGTATCGGCCCGCCGATCAAGGACGGCTTCTACTACGACTTCGACGTCGCCGAGCCGTTCACCCCGGACGACCTCAAGCGCATCGAGAAGCGGATGCAGGAGATCGTCAAGCGCGGCCAGCGTTTCTCCCGCCGCGTGACCGGTGACGAGGAGGCCCGCGAGGAACTGGCCGGCGAGCCGTACAAGCTGGAGCTGATCGGGCTCAAGGGCAACGCGGCCGAGGCCGCCGAGGGTGCCTCGGCCGAGGTCGGCGCGGGCGAGCTGACCATCTACGACAACCTCGACGCCAAGACCGGCGAGCTGTGCTGGAAGGACCTGTGCCGCGGTCCGCACCTGCCCACCACCCGCACCGTTCCGGCGTTCAAACTGATGCGGTCGGCCGCCGCGTACTGGCGGGGCAGTGAGAAGAACCCGCAGCTCCAGCGGATCTACGGCACCGCCTGGCCGTCGAAGGACGAACTGAAGGCGTACCTGGAGTTCCTGGCCGAGGCGGAGAAGCGCGACCACCGCAGGCTCGGCGCGGAGCTGGACCTGTTCTCCATCCCGGAGGACATCGGCTCCGGTCTGGCCGTCTTCCACCCCAGGGGCGGCATCATCCGCCGCACCATGGAGGACTACTCGCGCAGGCGGCACGAGGAGGCGGGCTACGAGTTCGTCTACACCCCGCACGCCACCAAGGGGAAGCTGTTCGAGAAGTCGGGCCACCTGGACTGGTACGCCGACGGCATGTATCCGCCCATGCAGCTCGACGAGGGCGTGGACTACTACCTCAAGCCCATGAACTGCCCCATGCACAACCTGATCTTCGACGCGCGGGGACGCTCCTACCGCGAGCTGCCGCTGCGGCTGTTCGAGTTCGGCACGGTCTACCGCTACGAGAAGTCGGGCGTCGTCCACGGCCTGACCCGGGCTCGGGGCTTCACCCAGGACGACGCGCACATCTACTGCACCAAGGAGCAGATGGCGGACGAGCTCGACTCGCTGCTCACCTTCGTGCTGAACCTGCTGCGCGACTACGGTCTGGAGGACTTCTACCTGGAGCTGTCCACCAAGGACCCGGAGAAGTTCATCGGGACGGACGAGAACTGGGAGGAGGCCACCGAGACCCTGCGCCGGGCCGCCGGGAAGCAGGGTCTGGAGCTGGTCATGGACCCGGGGGGCGCCGCCTTCTACGGCCCGAAGATCTCGGTGCAGGCGCGTGACGCCATCGGCCGGACCTGGCAGATGTCGACCATCCAGGTCGACTTCAACCTTCCCGAGCGCTTCGACCTGGAGTACACCGCCCCCGACGGCTCCCGGCAGCGGCCGGTGATGATCCACCGCGCGCTGTTCGGCTCCATCGAGCGGTTCTTCGCCGTGCTGCTGGAGCACTACGCGGGCGCCTTCCCGGCCTGGCTGGCTCCGGTCCAGGCGGTCGGCATCCCGATCGGCGACACCCATGTGCCCTACCTCGAGGAGTTCGCGGCCGGGGCGAGGGCGAAGGGGCTGCGGGTGGAGGTGGACTCCTCCTCGGACCGGATGCAGAAGAAGATCAGGAACGCGCAGAAGAGCAAGGTGCCGTTCATGGTCATCGCCGGTGACGACGACATGGCGGCGGGCGCGGTCAGCTTCCGTTACCGCGACGGCTCGCAGAAGAACGGCGTGCCGGTCGACGAGGCGATCGCGGAGATCGCCAAGGCCGTCGAGGATCGCGTCCAGGTCTGACCGCCGGACGAGGGCGTGCCCGCCGAGCCCGGCGCTCCGCGGGCACGCCCTCGTCGTCCGGCCCCACCGGCCCGCCGAGGTGCGGTGAAGTCCTATGCTGGCCCGCATGAGCAGCGAGCCGGAGCAGCAGATCGGAGTGGGGTCGCCGGACGCCTTCCAGCGTCTGTGGACGCCCCACCGGATGGCCTACATCCAGGGGGAGAACAAGCCGAGCGGCCCGGGCGCCGGTGACGGCTGCCCCTTCTGCACGATCCCGGCCAAGTCCGACGAGGACGGGCTGGTGATCGCCCGTGGCGAGCTGGTGTACGCGGTGCTCAACCTCTACCCGTACAACGGCGGCCATCTGATGGTGGTGCCCTTCCGGCACGTCGCCGGCTACACCGACCTCACCGATCAGGAGACGGTGGAGCTGGGCGACTACACCAAGCGGGCCATGAAGGCGCTGCGCGCGGCCTCCGGGGCGCAGGGGTTCAACATCGGCATGAACCAGGGCGAGGTCGCGGGCGCCGGGATCGCCGCCCACCTCCACCAGCACATCGTGCCGCGCTGGGGAGGCGACACCAACTTCATGCCGGTGGTGGGCCACACCAAGGTGCTGCCGCAACTGCTGGCCGACACCCGGCGGATGCTGGCCGAGGAGTGGCCCGAGGGGGCCTGAGCCCCCTGAACCGAGCCGCCGCCCGTGCCCCGCGGGCGGATCAGGAGGCGTTGTACACGTCGGCGTTGCCCGGCTCGGCCGCCTGCACCTGACCGCCGAGGTTCAGGGAGCGGGCGCCGAACTTCTCGATGTCCACGTTGTTCTCCTTCAGCACCTTCAGGGCCGCCGCGTGCACCACCCGCAGCACCGGAGTGGCCGCCCGAAGGGCGTCGTCGGCCATGAAACGGTGGTTCCAGGGCTTGTCGGCCCACACGTGCCGCAGCCCGAAGGGCTCGGGAAGGCTCAGCTTGCCGCCCAGGAAGTCCAGCACCGGCGGGAACCACGTCAGCGGCGCGCGCACCGCCAGCCGCACCACCTCACCGGGCTGCATCAGCGGCAGCTCGATGTCCTTGGTCTCCCAGAACCGGACGGGCTTGGAGACCGTCTTCTTCCTCGGCGACGGCTTGGAGAAGAACACCGAGCTGATCGGCCCGAGCGCGTGGCCGGTGACCTCGATGCGCAGGGTGTGGTGCAGCACGGTGACGCTGATCAGCATGTTGAGCACGAGCTGGCCGTCCCACAGCACGAACTGGACGCCGAGGTAGTGGCGGTTGCCGCTGTCGAACTGCTGCTCGTTGCAGATCCGCTGGACCTCGAACTCCTTGACGCTGTACGCCTCGACGTTCTGACCCTCGGGCCGGGAGACCCCCGAGGCGCCCTCCCCGACATGGACGGCCACCCAGTGCCGGACGGAGGGCTTGGGGAAACCGCCGGTGTGCAGCGGGGTGCGCTCCAGCATCCGCAGCTGGTCGTGGATCGCGCGCGCCACGTCCCAGCTGCGGAAGGGGTTGATCTCGGTGCCGGGGGAGGCCGGCACCAGCTCCTCGGCGAGCTGCCAGCTGCCCCAGCGCGGGCCCATGCCGAGTATTCCCCTGGGGCCGGCGTAGAAGACCACGTTGCTGCGCTGCTCGGCCGCCAGCTTGGCCAGATTCAGCCTTATGCTCTCCGCGCCGGCGTCGCCGGGGGCGTGCGGCACCGCCTCGGGGATCTTGGCGCCGACGCCGCCGCCCGACAGCAGGCCCTCCCAGCGGGAGCGCAGGTCCTTGGCGTAGCGCTCGCAGATCTGCTTGGCCAGCAGCCAGCCCACGACCGGGGCGACCAGCATCACGCGCAGGTAGACCGCCCAGAAACCGGTGAACGGCAGCCGCAGCACGAAGACCGCCGCCAGCACGCCGAGTGCGACGATCACGCCCATGCCCAGCGCCCCGGCCCGGCGGTCCTGCGAGCCCGCCAGGGTGCGGCGCAGCTGGAAACCCCCGAGCCACAGCAGGACGCCGGGCAGGAAGAGCACTCCGAAGAGCACCATCACCGCCGTCAGCCGGGCGTCACGCTCCCGGCGGATGCGGTTGGCGGCCAGGCAGTGCTCGACCACGACCTGCGGCTCGCAGCCGAAGGACTGGATCATCGCCTTGCGGGCGCCGCCGAGCATCCGTGTCTGGACCGCGCGGGAGAACGCCTCGCCCAGATTCGGCTCGAACAGCGAGAAGCGGGGCGCCGAGGCCTTGGCGCCCTCGTTCGCCGCGAGCAGGTCCGTCACCGGGCCGTCGCGGTAGGCGGCCGAGGCCAGCGCCTGGGTGGGGGCGGTCTGCCCGCCGCCCGCGCCGGTCAACGGGACCTGCGCACCGGGACTGAAGTCGTACGCGCCGCTCCCGTCATCGAAGCCCGCCACTGGTGCCCCCACTCCGCTCGCGCCGTCCGACGTCAGGCTCGTACCGACCGTTCCCAACCACGGGCGGCCGCACACCTGTCGGCGCCCGCCTGTGCCGGGCCCGACGTCGCAGCGTTCAGCGTACCGTCACCGGGGTGTCACGCCACGCGGCTTTCGGCCTGCCCGCGGATTCGCTCGGCGACCTGCCGCGGCACCGGTTCGTGGCGCAGGGGGGAGCGGGAGAAGCGGCCCGTGCCGTGCGAGAGGGAGCGCAGGTCCACCGCGTAGCGGCCGATCTCCGACCGGGGGACCTCCGCGCGCACCAGGGTGCTGCCGCCGGAGATCTGCTCGGTGCCCACCACCCGGCCGCGCCGCCCCGACAGATCGCTCATCACCGGGCCCACGTACTCGTCGGCGACCGTCACCCGCACCTCGTCGACCGGCTCCAGCAGGTGGATGCGCGCGCCGGCGGCGGCCTCGCGCAGGGCCAGGGCGCCCGCCGTCTGGAAGGCCGCGTCGGAGGAGTCCACCGAGTGCGCCTTGCCGTCGACGAGGGTGACGCGCACGTCCACCAGCGGATACCCGGTGGCCACCCCGCGCGCGGCCTGGGCCCGTACCCCCTTCTCCACCGAAGGGATGAACTGGCGCGGCACCGCGCCTCCCACCACCTCGTCGGCGAACTCCACGCCCGAGCCGGCCGGCAGCGGCTCCACGGTGATCTCGCAGACGGCGTACTGGCCGTGACCGCCGGACTGCTTGACGTGCCGCCCCCGCGCGGTGGCCCGCTCGGCGAAGGTCTCGCGCAGGGCCACCCTGTGGGGCACGGCGTCGACCCGGACGCCGTAGCGGGTGCGCAGCCGCTCCAGCGCCACGTCCCGGTGGGCCTCGCCCATGCACCACAGCACCAGCTGGCGGGTGTCGGGGTTCTGCTCCAGGAGCAGGGTGGGGTCCTCGGCGGTCAGCCGGGCCAGCCCCTGGGAGAGCCTGTCCTCGTCGCTCCTGGCGTGGGCCTGGACGGCCACCGGCAGCAGCGGGTCGGGCATCACCCACGGCTCCATCACCAGCGGGTCGCCCTTGTCCGACAGGGTGTCGCCGGTCTCCGCGCGGGAGAGCTTGGCGGCACAGGCCAGATCGCCCGCCACGGCCAGCGGCAGGTGCCGCTGCTGCCCGCCGAAGGGGCTGGTCAGGGCGCCGACGCGCTCGTCCGCGTCGTGGGGCCGCCCGGTGGGGGCGCCGTCGTGGTCGGTCAGACCGTGGCCGCACACGTGCACGGGTACGTCCGGGCGCAGAGTGCCGGAGAAGACCCGCACCAGCGACATCCGCCCGACGTAGGGGTCGGAGGACGTCCTGATCACCTCGGCCGCCAGCGGGCCGCCGGGGTCGCACTCCAGCGGGGGGCGGGGCCTGCCGTCGGGGGTCGCGACCGGGGGGACCTCGCGTTCGCCGGGGGTGGGGAAGCCGCGGGTGACCAGTTCCAGCAGCTCCACCGTGCCCAGCCCCTGCCGGGCTCCCTCCGCGGCGGGGGCCGCGGCCAGGACGGGGTGGAACACACCGCGGGCGACGGCCTTCTCCAGGTCCCGCACCAGCGTTCCCACCTCGACGTCCGCGCCGCCGAGGTAGCGGTCCATCAGGGTCTCGTCCTCGCTCTCGGCGATGATGCCCTCGATCAGCCGGGCCCGGGCGCCGGCGATCAGCGGAAGGTGCTCGGGGTCCGGGTCGCGCTCGGCCCGCTCGCCGGCGGAGTAGTCGCAGATCCGCCGCGACAGCAGCCCGATCAGCCCGGCGACCGGTGCGTGCCCGTCGGGTCCCGGCTCCCCGTGCAGGGGCAGATACAGCGGGAGCACCGCGTCGGGGTCGTCGCCGCCGAAGGCCCGCCGGCAGATGTCGGTCATCTCCCCGAAGTCGGCGCGCGACGCCTCCAGATGGGTGACGACGATGGCGCGCGGCATCCCGACCGCGGCGCACTCCTCCCACACCGGCCGGGTCGGTCCGTCCACGCCGTCGGCGGCCGAGACGACGAAGAGGGCCGCGTCCGCCGCCCGCAGACCGGCCCGCAGCTCCCCGGTGAAGTCGGCGTAGCCGGGGGTGTCCAGGAGGTTGACCTTGACGCCGTCCCACCCCACGGGGACCAGGGAGAGCTGGACCGAGCGCTGCTGCCGGTGCTCGATCTCGTCGTGGTCGGAGACGGTGGTGCCGTCCTCGACCCGGCCCGCGCGGCCCAGCGCACCCGAGGTCTGGACGAGCGCCTCGACCAGGGTCGTCTTCCCCGCGCCGCTGGGGCCGACCAGCACCACGTTCCGTATGGAGCCGGGCCGGTCGGCCACCGGCGCCCTCCCCGCGGCCCCGGTGTGCGTACTCGTCCTGTCGCCCATGTCGTCCGCCTCCCGGTCCGCGCGGCTGGGTCGGATGGTCGTGTGCCGGATCGCACAAGACGTGCTCCTTCGAGCTTTCCACCGCCACCGGAGTCCGTCCATACGTGGCGTTCACGACTGTTCTGGACAAGTGCGCGGAGGGTTCATTTCCCGGCGAAACCGTC
Organism: Streptomyces sp. ATLC9; assembly: GCF_057196705.1. Taxonomy (NCBI): domain Bacteria; kingdom Bacillati; phylum Actinomycetota; class Actinomycetes; order Kitasatosporales; family Streptomycetaceae; genus Streptomyces; species Streptomyces sp. ATLC9. Next base: position 9,448 of record NZ_JBXUOY010000062.1, read on the forward strand.
TCGACGGGGCGGAAGCGGCCTTCTCGGCCCGCTCATCGGTGCCCGCGGTCGCGGGCACCGTGACGCACCGGCGGCGCCCCGGGTGCGGCTGGCTACGATGGGCGCGCCGACGGCCCCCCGGCCGCCGGCCCACCTCGACTTCCGGGAAGGCCATGCTGAACAAGTACGCGCGTGCGTTCTTCACGCGTGTTCTCACACCGTTCGCCGCTCTGCTCCTCCGGCTGGGAGTCAGTCCCGACACGGTCACGCTCATCGGCACCGGCGGGGTCATGGCGGGGGCGCTGGCCTTCTTCCCCCGCGGCGAGTTCTTCTGGGGCACCGTCGTCATCACCCTGTTCGTCTTCTCCGACCTGGTCGACGGCACCATGGCGCGGCAGTCGGGCCGCTCCAGCCGCTGGGGCGCGTTCCTCGACTCCACCCTGGACCGCGTCGCCGACGCGGCCGTCTTCGGCGGCATCGCGCTGTGGTACACGGGCGGTGGCGGCGACCCGGTGCTGTGCGCGGTGGCGATCTTCTGCCTGGCGAGCGGCCAGGTCGTGTCGTACACCAAGGCGCGCGGCGAGAGCATCGGCCTGCCGGTGAACGTCAACGGCCTGGTCGAGCGCGCCGAGCGGCTGGTGATCACCCTGGTGTGCGCCGGGCTCGCCGGGTTCGAGACGACTTTCGGCGTCCCGTACATCGGGGTCCTGCTGCCCGTGGCCCTGTGGGCGGTGGCCGCGGGCAGCCTGGTGACGATCCTGCAGCGGATGGTGACGGTCCGGCGGGAGGCGGCCGAAGCCGACGCCGGCCGGGACGTGGGAGGGACCACGGGGCCGGGCCGGGACGGAGCCGCCGCGACCGGGCAGGGGGGCGGCAGCTCATGAGGGAGCGGACGACGGACGCCCTGTACGGGCTGGGCTGGGGCGCGGTCAAGCGACTCCCCGAGCCCGCCGCCGCGGCCCTGGGCCGCGTCATCGCCGACGCCGCCTGGCGGCGCCGCGGCCAGGGCGTGCTGCGCCTGGAGGCCAACTACGCCCGGGTGGTTCCCGGCGCGGGACCCGAGCGGCTGGCGGAGCTGTCCCGCGCGGGCATGCGCTCGTACCTGCGCTACTGGATGGAGTCCTTCCGGCTGCCGGTGTGGGAGGAGGCGCGCGTCCGCGACGGAGTCGAGGTCACCGGCCTGCACCGGCTCACCGACACGCTCGGATCGGGTCGCGGCGTGATCCTGGCGCTGCCGCACATGGCCAACTGGGACCTGGCCGGTGCCTACCTCACCACCGGCCTGGGCATCCCGTTCGCCACCGTCGCCGAGCGCCTCAAGCCCGAGAGCCTGTACGACCGCTTCGTCGCCTACCGAGAGGGCCTGGGCATGGAGGTGCTGCCGCACACCGGCGGCGCGGCCTTCGGCACCCTGGCCCGGCGGCTGCGGGCGGGCGGGCTGGTGGCCCTGGTGGCCGACCGGGACCTGTCCTCCTCCGGCGTCGAGGTCGACTTCTTCGGGGAACCGGCCCGGATGCCGGCCGGCCCCGCCATGCTGGCGCTGCAGACCGGGGCCGCGCTGCTGCCGGCGCACCTGTGGTTCGACGAGACGCCCGTGATGAAGGGGCGCGTCCTGCCGCCGGTGGAAGCGCCCGCCGAGGGCACCCGCCGGGAGAAGGCCGCAGCCATGACCCAGGCGGTGGCGGACGGCTTCGCGGCCGGTATCGCCGAGCACCCCGAGGACTGGCACATGCTGCAGAGACTGTGGTCGGCCGACCTCGTGCCGCGGACCGGAACGGGCGCGGGACCGGATCCGGCCGGCCGGGAGGCGGGGGAGCGGTGAGGATCGGCATCGTCTGTCCCTACTCCTGGGACGTCCCCGGAGGCGTTCAGTTCCACATCCGGGACCTGGCCCAGCACCTCACCGGCCTCGGGCACGAGGTGTCCGTCCTCGCCCCGGCCGAGGAGGGGACACCCCTGCCGCCGTACGTCGTGCCGGCCGGGCGGGCCGTCCCCGTCCCGTACAACGGCTCGGTCGCCCGGCTGAACTTCGGCTTCCTGTCGGCGGCGAGGGTGCGCCGCTGGGTACACGAGGGCGCCTTCGACGTGCTGCACATCCACGAGCCCGCCACCCCCTCGCTCTCCCTGCTGGCCTGCTGGACGGCGCAGGGGCCGATCGTGGCCACCTTCCACACCTCCAATCCGCGCTCGCGGGCGATGATCGCCGCCTATCCGATCCTGCAGCCCGCGCTGGAGAAGATCAGCGCGCGGATCGCCGTCAGCGAGTACGCCCGCCGCACCCTGGTCGAGCACCTGGGCGGGGACGCGGTCGTCGTCCCCAACGGCGTGGACGTGGACTTCTTCGCCGGCGCCGAGCCCAAGGCCGAGTGGCAGGGCCGCGACGGAGAGAACACCATCGGCTTCATAGGGCGCATCGACGAGCCGCGCAAGGGCCTGCCCGTGCTGATGCGGGCGCTTCCGCGTATCCTCGCCGAGCGCCCCGGCACCCGGCTCCTGGTGGCCGGGCGCGGCGACGAGGAGGAGGCCGTCGCGGGCCTGCCGCGCGAGCTGCGCGACCGCGTGGAGTTCCTGGGCATGGTCAGCGACGAGGACAAGGCGCGGCTGCTGCGCAGCGTGGACCTGTACATCGCCCCCAACACCGGCGGTGAGTCCTTCGGCATCATCCTGGTGGAGGCGATGTCGGCCGGGGCCCCGGTGCTCGCCAGCGATCTGGACGCCTTCGCCCAGGTGCTGGACGGGGGAGAGGCCGGCGAGCTGTACGCCAACGAGGACGCCGACGGGCTGGCCGCCGCCGCGGTGCGCCTGCTGAGCGCCCCGGAGCGGCGCGCGGAGCTGCGCGGGCACGGCAGCCGCCACGTGCGCCGCTTCGACTGGTCCACCGTGGGCGCGGACATCCTCGCCGTCTACGAGACCGTCGCCGACGGCGCCGCCTCGGTCGCGCCGGACGAGCGGACGGGGCTGCGCGCCCGGCTGGGCCTGGCACGTGACTGAACCCGGGGAGACCTTCCGACCGTGACCACGATCGTCTGGATCGCGGCGGCGCTGCTGCTCGTCGCCGTCTACCTGAGCTGGACCGCCGGACGTCTGGACCGGCTGCACGCCCGTCTCGACGCGGCCCGCGCGGCCCTGGACGCGCAGTTGCTGCGGCGTGCCTCCGTCGCGCAGGAGCTGGCCACCGCGGGGGTACTGGACCCGGCCGCCTCCATCGTCCTGTACCAGGCCGCCCACGACGCCCGGCAGGCCGAGGAGGAGCACCGGGAGGTCGCCGAGAGCGAGCTCAGCCAGGCTCTGCGCGCGGTGTTCGCCGAGAGCACGCAGCTGGAGGCGGTACGGGCGGCGCCCGGGGGCGAGGCGACCGCCGAGGAGCTGGCCGCCGCGGTGCGCCGGGTGCCCATGGCGCGGCGTTTCCACAACGACGCGGTACGGGCCGCCCGCGCGCTGCGCCGCCACCGCAAGGTGCGCTGGTTCCGGCTGGCCGGGCACGCGCCCTTCCCGCTGGCCTTCGAGATGGACGACGAGCCGCCGGCGGTCCTGGCGGACCGGACGGGCCTCCCGAGGGAAGGCCACTGACTTCCGATTGGCCCTTTCATGCGGGCCGCTCGTACCGTTTCATCGGTCCTGTAGCAGGGATCACCGTGAACTGGACCGGACGGCGGGTCCGATGGGGAATCGAACGGGCCTACGATGGGTTCACCGTACGGCCGCCGTGCACGTCGGCGCGGGCCCTCCGGCCGTACGCGGGCCGGCGCCGTCCGGCACCCCGGCCGTCCCGGCCCGTCCCAACCGCTGTTCACCGTCGCCGAGTGAGGTCGCACCTTGTCCACCACACCTTCCAGCACGCCCGAAACCGCCTCCGTACCGACACCCGAGACCGGCACCGCGCGCGTCAAGCGAGGCATGGCCGAACAGCTCAAGGGCGGTGTGATCATGGATGTGGTCACGCCGGAGCAGGCGAAGATCGCCGAGGACGCCGGGGCCGTCGCGGTCATGGCCCTGGAGAGGGTGCCCGCCGACATCCGCAAGGACGGCGGCGTCGCCCGCATGTCCGACCCGGACATGATCGAGGGGATCATCGACGCCGTCTCCATCCCGGTGATGGCCAAGTCCCGCATCGGCCACTTCGTCGAGGCGCAGGTGCTCCAGGCGCTCGGTGTGGACTACATCGACGAGTCCGAGGTCCTCACCCCCGCCGACGAGGTCAACCACAGCGACAAGTGGGCCTTCACCACGCCCTTCGTCTGCGGCGCCACCAACCTGGGCGAGGCCCTGCGCCGGATCGCCGAGGGTGCGGCCATGATCCGCTCCAAGGGCGAGGCCGGTACCGGCAACGTCGTCGAGGCCGTCCGCCACCTGCGCCAGATCAAGAACGAGATCGCCCGCCTGCGCGGCTACGACAACAACGAGCTGTACGCCGCCGCCAAGGAGCTGCGCGCACCCTACGAGCTGGTCCGCGAGGTCGCCGGGCTGGGCAGGCTGCCGGTGGTGCTGTTCTCCGCCGGCGGCGTGGCCACCCCGGCCGACGCCGCGCTGATGCGCCAGCTCGGCGCCGAGGGCGTCTTCGTCGGCTCGGGCATCTTCAAGTCCGGCGACCCGGCCAAGCGCGCCGCCGCCATCGTGAAGGCCACCACCTTCTTCGACGACCCCAAGGTCGTCGCGGACGCCTCCCGCGGCCTGGGTGAGGCCATGGTCGGCATCAACTGCGACACCCTGACCGAGGCCGAGAGGTTCGCCGGCCGCGGCTGGTGAGCCGCGGCGCACACCGCGCCTCCCCTCACCCCGGGCGGCCCGCACACCGCGGGCCGCCCCCGGCCGTCCCGTCCCTCCCCGACGCCGTCCCGTACGTGTTCCCGAAGAGGTGCGCCCCGTGACCACCCCCGCCATCGGAGTCCTCGCCCTCCAGGGCGATGTCCGCGAACACCTCGCCGCGCTGGAGGCGGCCGGCGCCGAGGCCCGCACCGTCCGCCGCCCCGAGGAGATCGCCGAGGCCGACGGCCTGGTGATCCCCGGCGGCGAGTCCACCACCATCTCCAAGCTGGCCACCGCCTTCGGGCTGATGGAGCCGCTGCGCGAGCGCGTCCGCTCGGGCATGCCCGCCTACGGTTCCTGTGCGGGCATGATCATGCTCGCCGACAAGATCCTCGATCCCCGTTCCGGCCAGGAGACGGTCGGCGGGATCGACATGATCGTGCGCCGCAACGCCTTCGGGCGGCAGAACGAGTCCTTCGAGGCGTCCGTGGACGTGGCCGGGGTCGGGGGCGGACCGGTCGAGGGCGTCTTCATCCGCGCGCCCTGGGTGGAGTCCACCGGCGCGGACGTGGAGGTGCTGGCGGCCTTCGACGGCCATCCCGTCGCCGTGCGCCAGGGCGCCCTGCTGGCGACCGCCTTCCACCCCGAACTCACCGGGGACCACCGCGTCCACCGGCTCTTCACCACGATGGTGCGCTCGGCCGCACGGTGATCCGCCGGTGTCACCGGCTGTAGTATCGGCCCATTGATTCCCCCGTTGGCGACATGAAGGAGCGAGGCTGTGTCCGGCCACTCCAAGTGGGCAACCACCAAGCACAAGAAGGCCGTGATCGATGCCAAGCGCGGCAAGCTCTTCGCCAAGCTGATCAAGAACATCGAGGTCGCGGCCCGGATGGGCGGTGCCGACCCCGATGGCAACCCCACCCTCTACGACGCCATCCAGAAGGCGAAGAAGAGCTCCGTCCCCAACAACAACATCGACCGCGCGGTCAAGCGGGGCGCGGGCCTGGAGGCGGGCGGCGCCGACTACCAGACGATCATGTACGAGGGCTACGGCCCCAACGGCGTCGCGGTCCTGATCGAGTGCCTCACCGACAACCGCAACCGCGCGGCCTCCGACGTGCGCGTCGCCATGACCCGCAACGGCGGCTCCATGGCCGACCCGGGATCGGTGTCGTACCTGTTCAACCGCAAGGGCGTCGTGATCGTCCCCAAGGGCGACCTGACCGAGGACGACGTGCTGGCCGCCGTTCTGGAGGCGGGCGCCGAGGAGGTCAACGACCTCGGCGAGTCCTTCGAGGTCATCAGCGAGGCGAGTGATCTGGTCGAGGTGCGCACCGCGCTGCAGAAGGCGGGCGTCGACTACGACTCGGCGGACGCGAACTTCGTCCCCACCATGCAGGTGGAGCTGGACGAGGAGGGCGCCCGCAAGATCTTCAAGCTGATCGACGCGCTGGAGGACAGCGACGACGTGCAGAACGTCTTCGCCAACTTCGACGTGTCCGACGACGTCATGGCCAAGGTCGAGGCCTGATCCCCGGGGCATCCGAACCGGAGCGCGTTCCGGTGCCCGGTGCGAGGCCCGGTGCCGGCCCTCTTCCGTGTGGCCCTCCGGCGTTGTCGGTGGCAGCCGATAGCCTGCGGGAACAGGTGATCGAACGACCAGTGGACGGAAGGGGGCCGCGGTGCGCGTACTCGGCGTGGACCCGGGGCTGACCCGCTGCGGCATCGGCGTGGTGGAGGGGACGGCCGGCCGGCCGCTGCGGATGGGTGGGGTCGGCGTCGTGCGGACCCCCGCCGACGCCGAGGTCCCCGACCGGCTGGTGCTCGTCGAGCGCGGCTTGGAGGAGTGGCTGGAGGAGTACCGGCCCGACGTCGTCGCCGTCGAGCGCGTGTTCAGCCAGCACAACGTCCGCACCGTGATGGGCACCGCGCAGGCCAGCGCGGTCGCCATGCTCTGCGCGGCCCGGCGCGGCCTTCCGGTCGCCCTGCACACCCCCAGTGAGGTCAAGGCCGCTGTCACCGGCACCGGCCGGGCGGACAAGGTCCAGGTGGGTGCGATGGTCACCAGACTGCTGCGGCTGGACGCCCCGCCCAAGCCCGCCGACGCCGCCGACGCCCTGGCACTGGCCATCTGCCACATCTGGCGCGCCCCCGCCCAGGACCGGCTCCGGCAGGTCAGGCTCCAGCAGGCCCACCACCGGCAGGCCGGGCACCAGCAGATCCGCCGCCGCCAGGCCCGCGCCGCCCGGGTCGCGCCCGCGGCGGTGAGAGCGGAGCCGGTCCCGGCGCCCGCGCCGGAAGCCGCGCCCGCCGGGAGAACCCGGCGCACCCCGGAGGACAGCCGATGATCGCCTTCGTGTCCGGACCGGTCGCCGCCCTCTCCCCGGACACCGCCGTGATCGAGGTCGGCGGCGTCGGCATGGCGCTCCACTGCACGCCCGCCACCCTCGCCGGCCTGCGCGTCGGCGAACACACCAGGCTGGCCGCCTCGCTGGTGGTCCGTGAGGACTCCCTGACGCTCTACGGCTTCGCCGACGACGACGAGCGGCGGGTCTTCGAACTGCTCCAGACCGCCAGCGGCGTCGGCCCGCGGCTGGCCCAGGCCATGCTCGCCGTTCACAGCCCCGACGCACTGCGGCTGGCGGTCTCCACCGGGGACGAGAAGGCGCTCACCACCGTCCCCGGTATCGGGAAGAAGGGCGCGCAGAAGCTCCTGCTGGAGCTGAAGGACAGACTCGGTGAGCCGGCGGCCGTCACAGGCGCGGCGGCCGGCCGCGGCCCCGGCCCGGCTGCGGGCGAGCCCGGCTGGCGCGAGCAGCTGCACGCCGCCCTGGTGGGTCTGGGCTACACCCCCCGCGATGCCGAGGACGCGGTCACCGCCGTCACCCCGCAGGCCGAGGCGGTGCTGGCCGAAGGCGGCCGGCCGCCGGTGCCCCAGCTCCTCCGCTCCGCCCTGCAGACACTCAACCGCGCACGCTGAGACGCCGGTCCGTACCGCCCCGGCGGCACGGACCGGCTACGGACCGATGAGAGACCGACCATGACGCCGCACCCCCAGCCCCGCCCCGCGGACCGGACCCCCGGCCGGCCCGCCGCCCCGATCGCCGGGCCGGCCACCGCTTCGGCAGCCGGCCCGAGGAGGCCGTCATGACCTGGGACGACCACCCCGGCCACGCCGAAGGAAGCGCCGAGCGCCTGGTGGGGGCGGCCGCCGACGGCGAGGACACCGCCGTCGAGGCCGCGCTGCGCCCCAAGGACCTGGCGGAGTTCGTCGGGCAGTCCAAGGTGCGTGAGCAGCTCGATCTGGTGCTGCGCGCCGCCCGCGCCCGCGGCGGCACCGCCGACCACGTCCTGCTCTCCGGCGCCCCCGGTCTGGGCAAGACCACCCTGTCCATGATCATCGCGGCGGAGATGAGCGCCCCCATCCGCATCACCTCCGGACCGGCCATCCAGCACGCCGGGGACCTGGCCGCGATCCTCTCCTCCCTCACCGAGGGCGAGGTCCTCTTCCTCGACGAGATCCACCGGATGTCGCGGCCCGCCGAGGAGATGCTCTACATGGCGATGGAGGACTTCCGCGTCGACGTCATCGTCGGCAAGGGCCCGGGCGCCACCGCCATCCCCCTGGAACTGCCGCCCTTCACCCTGGTCGGCGCCACCACCCGGGCCGGCCTGCTGCCGCCGCCGCTGCGCGACCGCTTCGGCTTCACCGCCCACATGGAGTTCTACGAACCGGCCGAGCTGGAGCGGGTCATCCACCGCTCCGCCCGGCTGCTGGACGTGGAGATGGACGCCGAGGGCGCCGCCGAGATCGCCGGCCGCTCCCGGGGTACCCCCCGCATCGCCAACCGGCTGCTGCGCCGGGTGCGCGACTACGCCCAGGTCAGGGCCGACGGCCTGATCACCAGGGAGATCGCCGGGCAGGCCCTGGCGGTCTACGAGGTGGACGACCGCGGCCTGGACCGCCTGGACCGCGGAGTGCTGGACGCCCTGCTCAGGCTGTTCGGCGGCGGCCCGGTCGGCCTGTCCACACTGGCCGTCGCGGTGGGGGAGGAACGCGAGACGGTGGAGGAGGTCGCGGAGCCGTTCCTCGTCCGGGAGGGGCTGCTGGCCCGCACCCCCCGGGGCCGGATCGCCACTCCCGCCGCCTGGGAGCACATGGGGCTCACCCCGCCCCGGCAGCCACCGGCGCCCGCCCCGGGCGGGCCGGGCCAGCCCGGTCTCTTCGGATCGTGACGGCGTGCGAACTCGCCCTTCGCGGAACCTCAGTGCGATGCTTGACGTTGTTCCCCAGGCGCGGGCTCGCTTAGACTCCGCCGACGCCCTCCGTCCCGGAGGGCATGACCGCCCCCGAATACCAGGCCGCCTCCCAGCGGTCGTGTGAAGGAAACCTTCCGCCGTGGATATTGGACTTCTCCTCCCCTTCATCATCCTCATCGGAGCCATGCTCCTGATGACGCGCTCGGCCAAGAAGAAGCAGCAGCAGGCCGTACAGATGCGCGACCGGATGGAGCCAGGCACCGGCATCCGTACGATCGGTGGCATGTACGCGTTGGTGAAGGAGGTCCACTCCGACACGGTTCTCCTGGAGGTCGCGCCGGGCGTACACGCGATCTACGCCAAGAACGCCGTCGGCGCGGTGCTGGAGGCCGACGAGTACGAGCGCATCGTCAACGGCGATCCGGAGCACGACGCGGACGCCCCCGTCGTCCCGGACGACGCCTCCTCGCTGGTCTCCGACGGTGGCGCGGACAAGACCGACCTGAGCAAGACGGACTCCTCCGCCGACGAGGCCGAGACCGGGGACGCCGAGCGGAAGGGCGACGCCGACTCCAAGTGAGTCGCTCCGCCGCCGGCCCCGCGACGGGCCCGGCGGCGCCGCATGTCCTTACGACCACTTCGCGCGCCGCGCGGCGACCATTCGAGCGCGGGCGGTTGGACAGGGAGATACGAGAAGGTGGCAGCACCGAAGAAAGGTCGCAGATCACCGGGCACCCAGGGACGGCCGTGGCGCTCCCTGACGCTCATCCTGGTGGCGATGGTGGCGCTCACCGGAGGCATGTTCCTCTCCGGGCACACCACGCCCCGCCTGGGCATCGACCTCGCCGGCGGCACGAGCATCACGCTCACGGCCAAGGCGCAGCCCGGCAAGGAGGAGGCGATCAACGAGACCAACATGAACACCGCCGTCTCCATCATCGAACGACGGGTCAACGGTCTGGGCGTCGCCGAGGCCGAGGTGCGGACGCAGGGCGCCGAGAACATCGTCATCAACATCCCGCGCGGCACCGACGAGAAGCAGGCCCGCGAGCAGGTCGGCACCACCGCCCAGCTCGCGTTCCGCCCGGTCCTGACCGTCGCGTCCGGGGCCCCGCCCCAGCCGGACCCCTCGGCGAGCCCGTCCGGCGCCGCCGGTGAGAAGGACGAGGAGGCGACGGACGGCGAGAAGTCCGGCGACTCCTCCGCGGCACCCTCGCCCGGAGCCTCCACCCAGGGCCGCGCCGTCACCGATGACCTGCTGGCCGACGACTCCCAGACGCCCACCCCCTCGGCCTCCGTGTCCGGGGACGAGAAGGACGAGGGGGCCGAGGAGTCCGCCGCCCCCGAAGCCTCGCAGCCCGCCCCGGCGCCGGACGCCGGCATCCCGGCCGGTCTGCAGAAGAAGCTCGACGCGCTGGACTGCGCCACCGACGAGGGCCGCGCCGAGGCCCGCCTGGCCGCCGCCCAGGCGGAGAACTCCGAGACCGTCGTCTCCTGTGACGAGAGCGGGCTGTACAAGTACGGGCTCGGCCCCGTCGCCGTCCCCGGCACCGACGTCACCGACGCCGCCGCCCTCTTCGACGACCAGCGGGCCCAGGGCTGGATCGTCACCATGGAGTTCGACTCCGACGGCGCCGAGAAGTTCGCCGACATCACCGAGGAGCTCTCCACCCAGGCCGAGCCGCGCAACCAGTTCGCGATCGTGCTGGACGGCGAGGTCGTCTCCGCACCCCGTGTCTCCGAGCGGCTCGGCGGCGGCAGCGCCGAGATCTCCGGCAGCTTCAACCAGCAGTCCGCCGAGGAACTGGCCAACATCCTCTCCTACGGCGCCCTGCCGCTCTCCTTCGAGGAGAGCAACGTGACCACCATCTCGCCCACGCTCGGCTCCGAGCAGCTCAAGGCGGGCCTGATCGCCGGAGCCATCGGCCTGGTGCTGGTCGTCGCCTACCTGCTCTTCTACTACCGGGTGCTGGCGCTGGTGGCGATCTCCAGCCTGGTGGCCGCGGCCGTCCTCACCTACGTCATCATGGCCCTGCTCGGTCCGGCCATCGGCTTCGCCCTGAGCCTGCCGGCCATCTGCGGCGCCATCGTGGCCATCGGCATCACCACGGACTCCTTCATCGTCTACTTCGAGAGGATCCGCGACGAGATCCGCGAGGGCCGTTCCGTCCGGGCCGCCTTCGAGCGGGCCTGGCCGAGCGCCCGGCGGACCATCCTGGTCTCCGACGTGGTCTCGATCATCGCCGCCATCGTGCTGTTCATCGTCTCGATCGGCTCCGTCCAGGGTTTCGCCTTCGTGCTCGGCCTGACGACGGCGCTGGACCTGGCCATCGTCTTCCTGCTCACCAAGCCGATGATGACGATCATGGCCGGCCGGAAGTTCTTCACCAGCGGTCACCCGTGGTCCGGACTCGACCCGAAGCGGCTCGGGGTCACCCCGCCGCTGCACCGGGGCCGCCGCGCCGCGGTCGCCGCCCCCGCCGAACCGAAGGAGGCCTGAGATGTCACGATTCGGTGATCTCGGCGGCAAGCTGTACCGCGGCGAGGCCAGCTACGACTTCGTCGGAAAGCGGAAGCTCTGGTACGGCGTCACGCTGCTGCTGATGCTGATCTCCCTGGTGGGCCTGGGATCCCGCGGCCTGTACATGGGCATCGAGTTCCAGGGCGGGGCCGTCTTCACCACCCCGCCCACCCAGATGTCGATCGAGGACGCCCGCGAGACGGCCCAGGAGGTCTCCGGGGCCGAGCCCCGCATCCAGGAGCTGGGCAGCGGCGCGCTGCGCATCCAGGTCACCGGGCTGGACAACGAGCAGTCGGAGAAGACCCGCGCGGCCCTCGCCGGAGAGCTCGGCCTGGAGACCCAGGAGCTGGACACCGAGCTGGTCGGCCCGAGCTGGGGCGACCAGATGAGCAGCAAGGCGATCCAGGGCCTGATCGTCTTCCTGATCCTGGTCAGCGTCTACCTGGCCATCGCCTTCGAGTGGCGGATGGCGGTGGGCGCCATGGGCGCCCTGGTGCACGACCTGGTCGTCACCATCGGCGTCTACGCCATCGTGGGCTTCGAGGTGACCCCGGGCACGGTGGTCGGCATCCTGACGATCCTCAGTTACTCGCTGTACGACACGGTGGTGGTCTTCGACAAGGTCAAGGAGAAGACCCGCGGCCTGCTCAAGCAGAATCGCCACACCTACGGCGAGCTGGCCAACCTCGGCATCAACGCCACCGTGGTCCGTTCCGTCAACACCTCGGTGGTCGCCCTGCTGCCGGTGGCCGGACTGCTGTTCATCGGCACCGGCCTGCTCGGCGGCGGCATGCTCAAGGACATCTCGCTGTCGCTGTTCATCGGTCTCACCGCCGGTACGTTCTCCTCCATCTTCATCGCCACCCCGATCCTGGTGGACCTCAGGCTCCGCTCGCCGGAGATCAAGGCCCACGACCGGCGGACGCTGGCCAAGCGGGCCAAGGGCGGCGACGGGGCCGAGGACGCCGAGGAGGCGGGTGAGAACGCGGGCGCCGGTGCGCGGCGGGCCGCCGGGCCCGCCG